>NZ_JBJNRJ010000075.1:0-19940 GCF_046233715.1 Trujillonella humicola
GTCTTCTTGGTCGTTGATCCCTCTACCGGAGGCCTCGCCTATTTCCCGGCACCAACACGCCGGATGGACCCTTCCGGTGACTTCTCAAACACGGCCTAGTCGCCGCCGCGGCGGTCGTACGCTTCGCCGTCGTCCCGAACGTCACCAAGCTGCCCGAGGACCTCGACGTGACCGTCGAACTCTCGGGCACCTACAACGGATTCAATCCGGCCGTGCTCGCCGGCGGCAGCACCCAGGTCCTGCTGGAGGACGCCCCGGTCGAAGCCATCCGCCACATCGAGACCGAGTCGGTCGACGGCGACACCGCGATCGTTCGCCGTACCGACGAGATCAGCATCGACGGCGCCGAGCCGTCGGTCACCGAGGTCCGCTTCGCCGTCGACCGCGAGACCGTCGAGGGCGGCCCTGCCCCGGACGGCGCCGACGACGTCACTTCCAGCGAGGGCCTGGTCTTCGGGCTCCCCGTCGACCCGTCATCCGCGGAGGGCACCTACGACTACTGGGACCAGTCGACGCTGCAGTCGGCTCCGCTGACCTTCGAGGGCGAGGACACGCTGGGCGGCCGGGACGTCTACCGCTATCAGTCGGTCTCCGAGGGGGAGCTCGCCGATCCGTCCCTCCTCGGCCTGCCGGCGACGCTGCCCAAGGCTCAGCTCGCCGCACTCGCCCCGGGCCTCGCGGGCGTGCTGCCCGCCGACCTGCTGGCGGCGCTGCCGTCGGTGCTGCCCTCGCTGCCCGAGGAGATCCCGGTCACCTGGACCTCCCGGGCAACGGCGCTCGTCGATGCCGACCGGGAGCTCGGCATCCCCATCGCCGGCGGGAACACGCAGGAGATCACCGGCGCCCTCGACTTCGGCGTGACGGTCGTCGAGGTGCCCTTCGCGACGATCCAGATCTACTCCACCGACGACGACATCCAGAAGCAGGGGGACGACGTCGGCAGCAACGCCAGCCTGCTCGACCTGCTCGGGACCGTGCTGCCGATCGTCGCGGCGGTGCTCGGCGTACTGCTGCTGCTCACCGCCCTGCTCCTGGCGCGGCGCGCGGCGCGCCGCGGTATCGACGCGCCGCCGCCGGCGGAACGCTCGATCGTGGCCACGCCGGCCTGAGCCGGTGCGGGCGGCCCGGGGCTCCCCGGGGCCGCCCGTCCGCAGCCCACTCAGGCACGGGTGACATCCAGCAGCTGCAGAAGGTCGTACCAATCCCGGTCGACGGCATACGTGCAGCTCAGGGCCATCATTCGACGTACATCAACGACGTCAACTGACCCCACAACAGTCCCACCCCGGCGTTTCGCCTAACGTCCGCCTTTTTAGTCCGTACACGGAGTACGCAGGCGGTGTCGAGCGAGGAGCCTGCCCGTACGGCAGGTGGTGGAACGGCTCTGACCGGCCCGGAGAGGGACAACCGGCGGAGCTCGGCGCCGAGCCCGCGCGGACGATGGCGCGACGAGCGATGCAACACCGCCCATTGGGACGATCGACCGGCCGCGCGCCGGGATGGGACACTCCAGCCGATGACCGCTCACCGGCTGGACCCGCGGTCAAGCGCGACCGTCCCGACCTTGGAACTCGCCAGCACGCCAGGGCATCTCATCCGCCGGGCGCAACGCGTGCACAGCGCGCTCTGGTCGCGTCTGGTCGGCCGCGAGCCGACGGGACCCCAGTTCGCCGTGCTGTCGAGCATCGCTGCCCAGCCGGGCCTCGACCAGACGACGGTGGGAGCGCTCGCCTCCCTCGACAAGGCATCCACCACGGACGTCGTCCGCCGCCTGGTCCGCCACGGTTGGATCATCGCCGAGCCCGATCCGGCCGACCTGCGCCGGAGGGTGCTCCACTTGAGCCGCCCGGCCCGAGCGGCCCTCGAGGCGTTGACCGAACGCGCAGCCGCGGTGCAATCAGCGCTGCTCGCACCACTGGACCCCGGACAGGCCGCTCGGTTGGTGCGCGACCTGGCGACCCTCGCATACGAAGGACGTCCGCCGACGGAGCAACAGCGGACGGGAGACCTGGGCCTCCGGCTCTCCACGACTCCCGGACACCTGATCCGGCGAGCGCAGCAGGCATACACCGTCCGGTGGACGCAGCGGTTCCAGGGAGCCCTGACCGGGCCGCAGTACGCCGTCCTCTGCGCCCTCGCCCAGAATCAACCCAGCGATCAGTCCACGCTGGGTGAGGAGGCGTTCCTCGATAAGTCCTCCATCGCCGAGGTGGTCGACCGACTCGTCACACGAGGACTCGTTGCAGCGGTCGCGAACGACGCCGATCGCCGGCGCAAGGTGCTCGTTCTGGCGGACGCTGGTCGGGAGGCCCTGCCGGCGATGACCGAGGGGGCCGCCGCCGTGCAGGCCGAACTGATGGACCTGCTCCCCCGCTCGGCGCATACCGGCTTCCTCGAGGCTCTCGCCGCGGTCGCCTATCAGGACATGGACGCTTCTCCGGCGGATCGCCTCGCTGGAGACTGACCGCCCGAGAGCTCGTGCCCCGAGCACCGCACTGCTCGGCCGGATCGCCGCGACCGAGCAGTGCCGGTTCATCCCCTTGGTCCGCGAGCCCGTGGACGCCGACGAGCACGCGTTGGCTCCCTCGACCGCGCCCCTCCTACGTCGGCGAATGGGCCACCGCGAGCGCCTCCGCACGGCCCCGATCTTCCCCCGCGCCTGCGGGTGGGGTGAACGCATACGGCCACCCCGTGCGCCTGGCGTCGTTCACCATCTCGCCGACAGCCCACGGCTCCAGGAGCGGGGAGGGGCGGTAGGAGGTCCTCGGTCCTGGCTGCGCCCTCGTGGTGGCCGGCCGCCCTCTGATGGCCGGTCCTCAGGACCTCGTCCCCCCTTGACGAGGCCCGCGAATATGATTCGTTCGTACACGGAAACCGGGCAGCGGTCCGACGAGAGGAGCGCCCGTGTGCTCGACACCGGTCAGTCCCGTGTCCTCTGGTATCCCCACCGGAGCTGAACGCTGTGCCCCGGCCGCGATGGGAGCGCCGCCGCGTCCCGCGTCAGCTCGCGCCGCGACTCACTCCCGCGAGCGCCGCGTGCGGGCACTGAGCTGCCGAACCACCGTCGATGCGTCCGATGGCACGGTGGACGGCCACGTCCACGGTGCTCGGTCGGGCGGACTTCTCCGCCACGAGCCGGCGTCGCCGGTCGGGAAACGTCTCGCGGTCGTCAGGCCGCACGTGCTCGGTCATCAGGATCAAGACCTTGATGAGGTTGCGAGCGACCCACCGCAGCGGAGGCGCAGGTGGAGCGATGGCCTGCAACCGCTGGATGTTCTCGTCGAAGAACGACGTCACCAGCGCCCGGCCGAAGAAGTGCAACGGCCGCGGGAACCAGCGCGTGGCGAAGTGCTCAACGAAGGACGCCGTGGCGGCCCGGCCGGCGGGGTTGTCCGGCCACGGCTGAGCGTCGTACTGGCGCCGGAACTCGACCATCGCGTCGAAGGAGTCCGGCATCGCGGCGACCTCGGGCAGCGGGCGCCCGTCCTCCACGGTGAACAGGTGAGCCATCTCCGACCAGAAGCGGTGCGCCGCGACCTGCTGCTTCTCGTGGTAACCAGGGAGGCCCAACGAGCGCTGCAGCAGGTGCATCGAGGTGGCCTCGTAGCACAGGGTGTTGACGTAGTCCTCGGCGTAGGAGAAGTAGCCGGGGTACTGGCGCGCCCAGTGCGTGTGGAGCTTGTTGATCATCTCCACCGACTTCGCCGTCGCCGGCGAGTGAGGGCCGTGCTCCCACCAGACCATCATGTGGTCCACGGTGTCGTCGACTCGCTTGGTCCCCTGCAGGTCCATCTTGCCCGCACCGTCCCGGTACACCGACTCGGCGCCGCGCACGGTCACCAGGAAGTAGGGGAAGGTGATCGCGTAGAACCAGTGGAACTGGAAGTCGTTGAGGTTGTAGAGGCTGGTCAGCCGCCAGATCTCCACGTAGTCGACCTCGGGGTCAAGCTCGTCGATACGGCGCTTGATCCACTTGCGGCTCCGGTGCTGGTTCGGCGCCGGCGTGGTCGTCGTCATCGGGCGCCCTCCTCAGGGGACGTAGATCGACTTGAGCTGCTGGTACGCGGCCAGGCCCTCGGGGCCGAACTCGCGGCCGATGCCGGACTCCTTCACGCCACCGAAAGGCGCGGTCGGCTCGGGGGCGTAGCCGTTGAGACCGATGGTGCCGGTCTGCACGCGGCCGGCGACGGAGAGCGCGCGCTCGGGATCGGTGGACCAGACGGTGCCGCCGAGCCCGTAGGAGGACGCGTTGGCGATGCGCACGGCCTCGTCGTCGCCGTCGTAGGGGATGACGGACAAGACCGGCCCGAAGATCTCCTCCTGGGCGATGCGGTCGGAGTTGTCCACGTCGGCGAACAGGGTCGGCTGGACGAACCACCCGCGCCCCTCGGCCCGGCCCCCGCCGACGACGGGACGCGCGCCGGAGGCGACCCCCAGGTCGATGTACTCCTGCACGCGGTCTCGCTGCCGCGCGCTGGCCATCGGACCGATGAGCGTGCTCTCGTCCAGGGCGTCACCGACCGGTGCCGAGGACATGATCGCCGCGAAGGCGTCGACCACCTCGGCGTACCGCGAACGCGGGGCCAGCACCCGGGTCCCGAGGAAGCAGACCTGCCCGTTGTTGGCCAGCGTGGCGGCGAACATCGACTGCCCGACCGTGGCGAGGTCGAGGTCGGCGTCGTCGAGCACGATGGCCGCGGACTTGCCGCCGAGCTCGAGCGAGACCGGGCGCAGGAGTCGGGCACAGGCCTCTGCAACCGCGCGGCCGCCGGCGGTGGATCCCGTGAAGGCCACCTTGTCGACTCCGGGGTGCGACACCAGGTAGGCACCGAGATCGCGGTCACCCGGGACGTAGCTGAGCACGCCGGCCGGGAGGCCGGCCGCCTGAGCCGCCTGTGCGACGACGTAGGCGTCCAGCACCGTCTCCGGGGACGGCTTGACGACGATGCTGCAGCCGGCAGCAAGGGCCGGCGCGACCTTCGTGAAGGTCAGGGTCTGCGGGACGTTCCAGGGGACGATGGCGGCGACCACCCCGATCGGGCCGCGTCGCACGATGGTCTCGCGGACCAACATGCCCGGGCGGCGCTCCTCGGGTGCCTGGTCCCGGACCAGACCGGCGTAGTAGCGGAGCAGCAGCGAGGAGAAGCCGCCCTCGAACCGCCGGGCGATCGAGATGGGCATGCCGTTCTGGCTCGAGATGGCGGTGAGGATGTCCTCCTGCCGCTTGTCGATCTCGTCGGCGAAGCGTTCCAGCACCTCAGCACGAGCGGCCGGCTCCCAGGAGGACCAGCCGGAGGGGTCGTCGAAGGCCGCCCGAGCGGCCGCCACGGCCACGTCGACGTCGGCCGGGCTCGCCTCCGGCACCGAGCCGATGACCTCTTCGGTGCTGGGCGACACGACGGTGATGGTGCGGTCGCCGTGGGGCGGCACGAACTTGCCGGCGAGGAACAGGGTGTCGTGGTGGGTGCTCACAGGGCGTCCCCTCTCTGGGCGCTCGAAAGCGGATGGTGCGGCGGGGTACGCCGCAGCTGTGAGCAGCGGGGCGAACGCCCACGCTGCGCTGTGACGACCGTCTCAGCGGTATTCACCGACGGCACTGGCTCCGCAGTACGAGATCGCGGCCGGCGTTTGTACGCCGCGTGCACCGAGGAGCCGGATCGCCACAACCGGCTGGGCCCTGCCACACGACACGACGCTGGGAGCAGGTGGTGACCATGTCGCCCACGGACCGGAGCACCCCGGCGCCTGACGGGCCGACCGAGCGGGCCCGCCGACTGGCGGACCTCGTGCGCGGCCTGCATGCCGACCCCACCACGACGATCGCGCCGGACGGGCCACCTCGGGTCTGGGCGGCGACCGAGGCCGTGGGACCGGGAGCGGTCGCGTGGGCGTGGAACCGGGCGCACGAGACGGCGACGGCCGTCCTGGTGGCGAATCCGGACCAGCCGGACCTCCCCCGAAGGGAGATCACGGACGCCGCCATGGGCATGCTGCTCGGCGTCCTGCACGACCTCGCGGACAGCGCCGCCCCAGAGGCAGGCCTGCCGGCGCTCGCGACGATCGCGCGTGACGCCGTGGCGCGCGGACTCCCCTTCGACCGCGTCGTCCGGGAGATGCGTCGCGGCCAGGCGCAGTGGACGGAGGCGCTGCTGACCGCCTTCTCCGACGCAGCGCCGCCGGACGTGCTCTCCGCGGTGGCCCTCGTCGTGGCCCGGCACGTGGACACCGCAGTCGACTCGCTCATCGCCGGATGGCTGCAGGAGCGGGAACAGCAGTTGAGCGGAGCGGCGGCCCGGCGCCGCCGACTCGTCGAGCTCCTGCTCGAGGGCTCTCCCGTCGATGCCAGGGAGTGCCGCTCAGTGCTGGGGCTCGACGTCGAGCACGTCCATCTCGCCCTCGTGCTGCGCGCCCCCGCTCCCCAGGGGACGACGGTCGCGCAGGACTCGGCCACACGCGTCGCGCGGTTGACCGGAGCCGCCACGACCTTCGTCCACCAGGCCACGGACGACACCGTCTGGCTCTGGGCCAGCCATCCCCGCCGCCTGGACTCGACCCGGCTGGACGAACTCCGTCCTGTTCTGGATGCCGCCGGGCAGCGGCTCGCCCTCGGACTCCCGCGACGTGGCCCCCGGGGGTTCCGCGACAGCCACCTCGACGCCCGGGCTGCGGACCGGCTGCCCCAGCCGGCTGCCGGCGGGAGCGCGCTGGTCCGGTACGGCGACGCGGATCTGGCCGTGCTCCTGGCCGCGGACATGGACCAGGCGCGGCGCTTCGTGCGGGACCATCTCGGCCCCCTCGCCGGGGCCGGAACCGGGTTCGACGACCTCCGCCGAACCCTCGCGGCCTACCTGCGCGGAAACGCCAGCCTGCTGGCCGCCGCGAACGCGCTGCACGTCCACCGCAACACGGTGGTCTACCGACTGCGCCGCGTCGAGCAGCTCCTCGGCCACCCGGTGAGCGAGCGGGCCGAGGAGGTCCTCGCCGCGTTCACGCTCGTGGAGCACTTCGGGACGCTGGTGTTGGAGGTGGACCCCGACGTCGGCGGACGCTGAAGCCGGTCGGAGGTGCACAGCGGATCGACCGCCCGTCGTGAACTCGGTGCGAGCAGACGTTGACACACCTCCCACGGGGTGATTAACCTCCTTGTAATAGTTCGTACACGGACTATCTCGATGTCGTCGCTTCAGGAGAGGGTCCGCCCGTGTATCCCGACGAGTTCCCCCGTAACGCCTGGTACGTGGCTGCCCGCAGCGCGGAGCTGGAGGAGGGGCGTCTCTTCCCGCGCTTCCTCCTGGGCGACCCCGTCGTCATGTACCGCACCGAGGACGGGACCCCGGTGGCGATGGTCGACCGCTGCGTGCACCGCCAGATGCCCCTGTCGATGGGCCGGCTGCGCGGCGACCGGATCGAGTGCGGCTACCACGGGCTCACTTATGCCCCCGACGGCAGCTGCGTCCGGATCCCCGGCTCCTCCCGGATCTCCGACCGGGTCCGCGTCCAGACGTTCCCGTTGGTCGAGGGGCACGGACTGCTGTGGATCTGGATGGGCGACCCGGACGCAGCCGACGCCCAGCAGATCCCCGACCACCACTGGTACACCGCCGACGGGTGGTCGACCGCAGGCGGCACCCTGCACATGGACGCCCGGGCCCAACTGCTCAACGAGAACCTGCTCGACCTCTCCCACCTGTCCTTCCTGCACCCGGACTCGATCGGCTCCCCGGAGATCGCCGAGATCCCCGTCGACGTCGCCCATGACGATCGCTCGGTGACCGTGCGGCGAGAGATGCCGCAGGTCGCCTGCCCACCGTTCTTCACGAAGGTCACCGGCATCGAGGGCTCCATCGACCGGCAGCAGATCGCCCAGTTCTTCGCGCCCGCCTTCCACATCACCACCACGACGTTGAAGCCGTCGAGCGACGGGGACGACTCGCGCATGGCCCGGCAGAAGACCATGCACGCCATCACGCCGGAAACGCGCACGACCACTCACTACTTCTGGTCCGTGTCACGCGACTACGCCGTCGGGGACCAATCGGTCACGGACTACACCCTCACCGCCGTGGCGGGGGTCTTCCGCCAGGACATCGAGGCCTGCGAGGCGATCGAGCACATCATCGCCTCCTGGGAACCCTCGTACCCCCTCGAGCTGAACATCAAGGTCGACGCCGGCCCGCTCCAGTCCCGGAAGATCATCGAGAAGATGCTCGCCGCCGAGGGCAGCGCGGCAGGAGCCCGCGCACAGGACCGGTTCACCGACACCGCCACTCGCGCCGCCGCTCGGGCCTGGACCGAGCGCGCCACGGCCCTCGACGGCTGACCGTCCGATCCCTGCTCCGGAACCCATGGCGATCCACGCGTACCCCCACCACCGGCCCGCAACGGATGCCTCGCGGTACGGACACGGACTGACGTCCATGACGCCGCACCCCCTCGTCCACCGACGAGCTGTCACCCCGGAGGTCCCATGACGACGCGTCGATTCGCCTCGCCCGAACCCGACCTCGAGCTCCTCTACCGGGACATGGAGGAGCAGCAGCTGCAGCCGCTGTGGGAGCTCAAGGGTCTGCTCACGCCGACGCCGACCGTGCGCTCCGTTCCCCACCGGTGGTCGGCGAAGGACCTGAGGGCGCTCGGAGAGAGAGCCGGGCAGCTGGTGCCCATCGACCGCGGGGGTGACCGGCGGGTGCTCGCCTGCGCCAACCCCGGACTCGACGGCGCTCCCTACGCCGTCTCCACACTCTGGGCGGCCGTGCAGTACCTCGGCCCCCACGAGGTCGCCCCGGCGCACCGGCACACCCCGGCCGCGCTCCGCTTCGTCCTCGAGGGCTCCGGCGTGTGGACCCTCGTCGACGGCGACCCGGTGGCGATGTCGGCCGGGGATCTCGTCCTCACTCCCAGCTGGAACTACCACGAGCACCACAACTCGACCGACCAGCCGATGCTGTGGATGGACGTCCTCGACCTCCCCGTGGTCGCCGCCCTCGAGGCGGTCTTCTTCGAGGAAGGCTCGTCCGAGGTGACCGAGCGCCTCACCGACCCCGTGTCGAGGGCGGAGCGGAGCTACGGCGGAGCCGGACTGCTCCCCCCGCCCGCCGAGCGCACGTCACCACGCCACTCCCCTCTGCTGGCCTACCGATGGGCCGACACCGACCGGGCGCTGACCCGCCGCCTGGACGTCACCGGAGCCCCGGCGGCGACGATGACCTACGTCGACCCCACCCGCGGCACCGACGTGATGCCGACAATGAGGTGCGAGGCCCACCGCGTCCTGGCCGGCAGCCGGTCCCCTCGTCTACGCCAGACGGGGTCCCGCGTGGCCACCGTCTTCCGGGGTGACGGTGTCGCGGTCATCGGGGACCGCCGCTTCGACGTCGCTCCCGGCGACATCCTCGCGATCCCCTCCTGGACGACCTGGCACCTGGAGGCCCGGGACCAGCTGGACGTCTTCAGCACCAGCGACGCCCCCGTGCTGGACGCCCTGGGGCTCTACCGAGAGGAGAAGGTCCCGTGAGCACCACCGAGCGCAGCGTCCCCCTGCTGGTCGTCGGGGGCGGCATCGGCGGGCTGGCCGCGGCGCTGGCCATCGCCCGGACGGGGACACCGGTCCACCTCATCGAGCAGGCCGCCGAGTTCACCGAGATCGGGGCCGGCCTCCAGGTCGGTGCGAACGCGACCCGGGTGCTGCACCGGCTGGGCGTCCTGGAGGCGGTACAGCAGGTCGCCGTCCACCCTCAGCGCGCCATCATGCGGGACGCCACGACCGGGGAGAAGCTCACCGGGCTGACGCTCGGTGAGACCTACCGGCGCCGGTACGGGTTCCCGTACGTGGTCATGCACCGCAGCGACCTGCTGCAGATCCTCCTCGACGCCTGCACCGCCGAGCCGCTGATCACGCTCGAGAACGACCGCACCGTCGTGGACGTCGAGCTCGGCGACGGTACGGCCGCCGTCACCTGTGCCGACGGAACCGTCTACCGCGCCGGCGTCGTCGTCGGCGCGGACGGGCTCCGGTCCAGGCTGCGCCGACTGTTCAGTGACGACGAGCCGGTCTGCAGCGGCTACGTGGCCTACCGCGGCACCCAGCCGATCGAGGAGGTCGCCACCGACGTCGAGGCCAACGACGTCGTGCTGTGGGTCGGGCCGCGGATGCACCTCATGCAGTACCCCGTCCGCGCCGGTGCCCTCTACAACCAGGTCGCCGTCTTCCACAGCGAGAGCTTCGCCAGCGGCGCCGGGGAGTGGGGCACACCCGAGGAGCTCGACGCCGTGTACGCGGGCACGGTGGAGCCGGTCCGGATCAGCGCGGCCGCGGTGTCCCGGGCCCGGCACTGGCCGCTGTTCGATCGCGAGCCGCTCGACTCCTACGTCCGCGGTCGGGTGGCCCTCATGGGGGATGCGGCCCACCCCATGCTCCAGGTCCTGGGCCAGGGCGCCTGCCAGGCGCTGGAGGACGCCGTCTGCCTCGCCGACGTGCTCGCCGAGCACCCGGACGACGTCGACAAGGCACTGGCCGCTTACGAGGAGGCCCGACTCCCCCGCACCACCCGCTGCCAGCGTGCTGCCCGGCCGTGGGCCGAGATCTGGCACCTCACCGACCCGCTCGCCATCGCACTGCGCGACCGGGTGTTCCGCTCGCGGGCCGACGACGACTACAGCGACGTCGACTGGCTCTACGCCGAGTCCCCCGCCTGACCGCCGAACTCGCACCTGGAGACCCCATGAAGCTCTGCACCTTCCTCGATCCCGCCGGGGCCCATCGCGTCGGCGTCGTCACCGAGTCCGGCATCGTCGACGTCACGAGCCAGGTCCCCGCGGACGGTGCCGGGGGGCCGATGCGCCGGCTGCTGGCGTCCGGGGCCGACCTCGGCGACCTCCGCATCGACGGGCCGGCCCTGCCGGGGCCCCGTCTACTGGCCCCGGTCCCCGACCCGACCAAGATCGTGGCGGCTCCGGTCAACTACGCCGACCACCAGTTCGAGATGACCCAGGACAGCCACATCGACGCGCTCGGTGTCTTCCTCAAGGCCCCGAGCTCCCTGATCGGCGACGGCGCGACCGTCCGGCTGCCGTACGACGACCGCCGCTTCGACCAGGAGGGCGAGCTCGCCGTCGTCATCGGCCGCCGCGCCAGCCATGTGCCGACCGCGCGCGCCCTGGACCACGTCGCCGGCTACACGTGCCTGCTCGACATGACGATGCGCGGGGGCGAGGACCGGTCGGTCCGGAAGAGCTTCGACACCTTCACCCCTGTTGGCCCGCACCTGGTGACGCCGGACGAGGTCGGGCCCCTGGAGGAGCTGGAGCTGCACACCTGGGTGGGCGGGACGCTGCGGCAGCGCGCCGACATCCGGGACCTCATCTGGGGTGTGCCCGCGCTCATCTCCTACGTCAGCTCCGTGATGGTCCTCGAGCCCGGCGACATCGTGACCACCGGCACCCCGGCCGGCGTCGGGCAGGTCCACGACGGCGAGGAGGTCGTCGTCGAGATCACCAACGTCGGCCGGCTCGGAGTCACGGTGACCGCCGAGGGCGCCGTCGCCTGCCCCACCCTCGGCAAGGACAAGGGCCCCAAGCCCCCGACCGAGCTCACCCCCGTCTTCGAGCGGACCCCCGCCTGACCGGACCTCTCGAGGCCCCGCCTCGCGTCCACCCCTGCCCGCTCACCGCCGTCCCGCTCCACAACCGAGAGGAAGACCGATGAAGATCTTCGACCCCGTGGACGTGTGCAACTCCCCCGACGAACTGCTCAAGGTGACCGAGAACCCCCGGCACCGCGCGATGCTGAAGAACTACCGACGGCACGCGATGCTCGAGATCGCCGGCCGCTGGAAGGAGATCCTCGGTCCCGGCATGCTCGTGGAGGTGCCGGAGTACCGGCTGTTCGACGGCGGACAGGGGCTCCACCTCCGCGGCCGCGACCAGGTGGCAGGCTTCTACGAGGCCTTCGCCGCATCCGGCGCGACCGTCTTCGGGCCCCTCGAGGAGCGCATCGCCGTCGCGGACTGGGGTCTCTCCCTGGAGTCGTACTTCGGCAATCATCTGCGCGGGCACCAGCTGCAGGCGATGGGCATCGACGTCGACGACCCCGAGGGCTACTTCCAGCTCGAGCACTGGTACGGGTCGTTCTGGCCGTACGACGAGAACTGCCTGCTCAAGGGCGAGCACGTCTACGAGAACACGGCCACGCGGGTGGTGCACCAGATCGACGAGAGCCAGTTCGTCACGCAGGAAGCCGCTTCCGCCGCGCTGAACCCCATCCTCGACGGTCCTGGACCGGACTGGCTGCGCGACTGACGTATCGGCGGTGCCGCCTCCGGCGGCACCGCCGACCCAGACCATCGGCTCGCGGGACCCCCGAGCGAGCCGCCGTCGCAGTGACGACGGGATACGCCCAGGACCGAGGAGAACACGCATGACCACCGACAGAGGCCCCGGACGGGTTGCGGGCAAGGTCGCCTTCATCACCGGCGCCGGGCGGGGTCAGGGCCGCAGCCACGCGGTGCGGTTGGCAGAGGAGGGGGCCGCGGTCATCGCCGTGGACATCTGTGCCCCGGTCGACTCGATCCCCTACCCCCTGGCCACCGAGGCGGACCTCGCCGAGACGGTGCGCGCTGTCGAAGCCGTCGGCGGCAGGATCCTCGCTCGCGTGGCCGACGTCCGCGACGGCGCCGCGATGCGTCAGGCCCTCGACGACGGCCTGGATTCCTTCGGCCAGCTGGACATCGTGCTGGCCAACGCCGGTGTGGCGCCCGTCGGCCCCGACATCACCCCGGGTGAGCGCACCTGGCAGGACGTGCTGGACATCAACCTCACCGGCGTCTGGCGGACGGTGAAACTGACCGCCCCCCAGCTCATCGACCAGGGCGAGGGCGGTGCCATCGTCGTCACCAGCTCGGCCGCGGGGCTCAAGCCACTGGGCACGGACTTCGCCGGGACCGAAGGTTATGTCGCGGCCAAGCACGCCCTCGTCGGGCTGATGCGCAACTTCGCCACGTGGTTGGCGCCGCACGAGATCCGGGTGAACTCCGTCCATCCCAGCGGGGTGGCCACCCCGATGATCGACAACGACGCCATGCGCGCCTTCCTGAGCAACACCACGGCCGCGGTAGCCGAGGCCATGAGCAACCTCATGCCCGGCGGACCACTGGACCCGCGCGAGATCTCCGACGCCGTGCTGTGGCTCGTCTCCGACGAGGCCCGCCACGTCACAGGGGTCGCGCTCCCCGTCGACGGCGGTTTCGCGATCAAGTGAGCTACGGCGCACCGCGCAGCACCCATCGCCACGCCGAGACCGGACCGATCAGACACCGACCCGACCCGCAGGACGAGGAGCACAGGATGAGGGAGACGACCGACGTGGGCCAGAGGCGCCGGATGCGAGGACGGCGACCCGTTGCGAGCTCCGTCGACGGTGCTGCGACCGTGCAGGCGGTGCGCTGACATGGGACTCATGGACGGCAAGGTCGTCCTCGTCACCGGGGCGGCTCGCGGGCAGGGGCGCTCACACGCGATCCGCTTCGCCGAGGAGGGTGCCGACGTCGTCGCGCTCGACCGGTGCGGCCCGGTGGAGAGCGTCCCCTACCCCCTGACCGAGCCGGAGGACCTGGCCGAGACCGTACGCGCGGTGGAGGCGCTCGACCGGCGGATCATCGCGCGCCAGGTCGACGTCCGGGACGGGTCGGCCATGCGGTCGTCCGTGGTCGAGGCAGCGGCGGAGCTCGGCGGCCTGGACGTCATCCTGGCCAACGCGGGAGTCGCCAGCTTCTCACCGGTCCGCGAGATGAGCGACGAGGTCTGGCAGGACAACGTCGACATCAACCTGACGGGGGTGTTCCACACGGTCCGGGCGGGCCTCCCGCACCTGCGCGGCGGCGGCAGCATCGTGCTCACGGGGTCGACCGCGTCCCGCCGGGCCGGCGCCAACCTCGCGCACTACTCCGCGGCGAAGCACGGGGTGGTCGGGTTGATGCAGGCCCTGGCGATCGAACTGGGACCGGAGGGCATCCGGGTCAACGCGGTGCTGCCCACGACCACGGACACCGCGATGGTGCAGAACCAGACGATGTACGACCTCTTCCTCCCCGACAAGGACTCACCGGGGCGAGCGGACCTGGCGGAGGTCCTCCCCCAGCTCCACCTGCTCCCCGTGCCCTGGGTGGAGCCGGTCGACATCAGCAACGCCTGCCTGTTCCTCGCCTCCCCCGCCGCCCGCTACATCACCGGTGTCGCGCTGCCGGTCGACGCCGGGTGGCTCGCCCGCTGACGAGGCCCGCACCACGTGCCGGCCGGTCGCACGGTGACCGAGGAACCACCGCCACTCCGTGACATCCCGCTCAGGTGCCGCCCGCTCGGACCGGCCACCTGTCTCCCCCACAGGAAGGGTCCCGATGAGCACCAACCGTTTCACGACCGGACGACGAGCCGGGCGCAACACACTGACCTCTCGCCGCAAGTGGCTCGACGAGCGGATCGAACGCCTCGACGTCGAGACCGACCACGCCGAAATCGTCCGGTTGAGCACTCTCTACCGGCTCAACGACATGCAGTTGCACTGGTTCTACTCGGTGGGCACGCCGGGGGCCGGGATCGCCCCGGCGGTCATCGACGCCGTCTACCGGCATGGAACGGGCAAGTACGTCACGCAGGCGGCCAAGCGCCGCGACGACTCGGTCGACCACATGCTGACGTGGTTCGAGCACGGGTCCGACGCCGAGGCCACGAGGAAGTCCGTCGGGATGGTGAACAAGTACCACGCTCACTTCGCGCGCGAGTTCCCCGACGGCTTCGCCAACGCCGACGACTACGTCTACATCCTCTGTCTCAACGCGACGCTCGTGGAGACCGCCACCACGTCGCTGGGCCTACCCGGTCTGACCGACAAGCAGAAGGCGGCGATGCACCGACTCTGGGCCGGCATCGCCGAACAATTCACGATGCCCGACGGCAGCCCGGTGACGAACCTCGAGCCCTTCCCGGACAGTTTCGACGGCATGGTCACCTACGTCGAGGAGTACCAGGCCCGTCCGTGGCCGGTCCACCAGCCAGGCCACCAGGCCACCACCGCGGAGATCGAGCACTTCGCCACGACGTGGTTCCCCCGTCCCCTGCACTTCTTCGGCCGGGCGTTGGTCACCGCATTCATGTCGCCGCACGTCATGCGCGCGCACGCCATCGAGCCACCGCCGGCGGCCCTCGCGTGGCTGGCGCGGCGGACCATGAAGGTCATGATGCTGCTCTCGATCCGGGTCCTGCCCGACAACCCGGAGAGCTACACCGACCGCCGCCGTCGCCTGGCCTCCATCGGGAGGGGAGCCCCCAGCCCGGTGGACACGGCAGTGCACAGAAGCCTCTCACGCGGCCGTGCCGGCAGCGATGTTCCGGCAGGGCCCTCGGCCTGCCCACACCTGGCTGCAGTGGTTCGTCACTGACCGGTGAGTCCGACCTGAGTCCGCAGAAGGGAGTGCCTGCTGTGCAGAGCACGCATGACGAGGTCGAGCTGCGCCTGGAGGTGGCTTCACGGACGATCGGCGCAGCAGGCGTCGCGGTCCTCGAGCTCCGGGATCCCGACGGCGGCGAGCTGCCTGCCTGGACCCCCGGTGCCCACATCGACGTACGGCTCGGAGGGGACCTGGTCCGCCAGTACTCGCTGTGCGGTCACCCCACGGACCGCTGGTCCTGGCGGATCGCCGTGCTGCGCGAACCCGCAGGCCGCGGCGGATCCGAGCGAGTGCACGAGACCCTCGTCGCGGGCACGCCGGTCGAGGTGAGTGGGCCACGAAACCACTTCGAGTTGAAGGCCTCACCGAGATACCTGTTCATCGCCGGTGGTATCGGCATCACGCCGATCCTGCCGATGCTCTCGGCCGCTGAGGCGGCCGGCGCTGACTGGGAACTCCACTACGGCGGGCGCAGCCGCCAGTCGATGGCCTTCCTCGAGGAGTTGGCAGACGCCACGGGCAACCGCGTGATCCTGCACCCGCAGGACGAGGTCGGCCTGATCGACCTCTCGAAGATCCTCGACACCCCGCGGCCGGCCACGTTGGTCTACGCCTGTGGTCCCGAGCCGCTGCTCGAGGCCGTCGAGGAGCACTGCCGGGCTTGGCCCGGCGAGAGCCTGCACATGGAGCGCTTCAGCCCGAAGGACCTAGGCGACCCCGTGCGCACCGACGCCTTCGAGGTGGAGCTGGCTCGGAGCGGCCTGACGCTGGCGGTGCCGCCGGACAGGTCCATCCTCGAGGTGCTCGAGGAGGCCGGCGTCCCGGTGCTCTCCTCTTGTCAGGAAGGCACCTGCGGTACCTGCGAGACACCTGTGCTGGACGGGCAGGTCGACCACCGTGACTCGCTCCTGACGCCCGCCGAGCAGTCCGCCCACGACACCATGTTCGTCTGCGTGTCCCGCGCGGCCTGCCCTCGCTTGGTGCTCGACCTGTGAGGGGCCTTGCCCCCTGATCTTGGACACGCGTGGGGTGTCTACGCCGCGGTTGGCAGCGTAGCCGGGGCCCGGCGGGCCTCGTAGTCGTTCGGGCTGGTCTGGCCGCAGGCGGAGTGCCGGCGGCGGGTGTTGTAGCGGGTGGCCCAGGCGAACACCGCCCGCCGCGCCTCGGCCGGCGTGCTCCAGCTGGCCGCGCCGGCCATCGTCTCGCGCTTGAGGGTGGCGTTGAACGACTCGGCCAGCGCGTTGTCCGCGCTCGAGCCGACCGCGCCCATCGACCGGACCACGCCGAGCCGGTCACACAGGGCGGCGTAGGCCCGGGAGGTGTACTGCGCCCCGCGGTCGCCGTGGAAGATCGCCCCGGCCAGACTGCCGCGGGTCGCGGCGGCCGCGAGCAGCGCGTCGGCGACCAGGTCGGTGCGCATGTGGTCGGCGATCGACCAGCCCACCAGCCGGCGGGAGAAGCAGTCGATCACCGTCGCCAGGTACAGGTTGCTGCCGTCGGCGCAGGGCAGGTAGGTGATGTCCCCGACGTACTTGACGTTCGGGGCGTCGGCGGTGAAGTCGCGTTCCAGCAGGTCAGGCACCTGCTCGTCGGCCGGCTCCGGGATCGTGGTGCGCACCCGGCGGCGCAGCCGGATCCCGGCGATGCCGTGCTCGGCCATCACCCGGGCCACCCGCTTGTGGTTCACCCGCTCGTCGTCACCGGCGCCGTCGTTGAGCTCGGCGGTGATCCGCGGCGCCCCGTAGGCCCGGTTGTCCCGGTGCTCGGCGTGCACCGCCCGGATCCGCTCAGCGAGTCGCTCGTCGGCCGCGGCCCGGGCGGCCCGGGCGTCGGCGGCTGCCGCCCACGCGTAGAACGAGCCGCGGGAGACCTCCAGCAGCTGGCACATCCGCTTCACCTCGAAGGCGTTCCGGTGGTCGGCGACGAACTGGAAGCGGGTCACCAGCGCGTCTCCCCGGCGAAATACTTGGCCGCCGCCCGCAGGATGTCCCGCTCGGCGCCAAGCTTGCGCTCGTTGGCCTCCAGCTCCGCCACCCGGGCGCGCAGCCGGGCCAGCTCGGCATCGGCCGACTCGTCCCCCGGTGGTGGGGGCCCGCCGTCCGGCCGGGGGTAGCGGCCCCTCACCGGCACCCCGGCCGCCTTCAACCAGGCAGACAGAGTCGTGTCCATGATCCCCAGATCGGCGGCGATCGACGCCACCGTCGACCCCTCCGTCGTCCGGTACAGCTCCACCGCATCCCGGCGGAACTCCTCCGAGTACACCTTCCGCACCACGAGCCGATCATCTCGCTTCCTCCAGGCTCGGCCTGGGTTCAGCGTGTCCACTGATCGGGGTCAGGTCCCGTAGGGGCGAGAACAGCCGACGGACGGGGACGCGATGCCGACTGTGCCCAGCACGTCCACCAGCGATTAATCATCGAGCGCCTTCAGGCCGGGGATGGTTGTCGGCGGCAGCGGCCAACCGTTGGCTTGCGAGATCTCCTTCAGTTGGTTCTCGGCGTGCCTCCGGAGCTCCGCGGCAGCGGCGGCGTCGTAGCCGACGGCTCTGAACCGACGCAGGTTATGCCCCAACACCTGCGCCCAGCGCAGGTACGGGTCGAGAGCCAGCAGCCGCTCGTCCACCGAGTCTTGCGGCTTCGCCTCCTCCATGACCTGCCGTCCGAGCACCGCACCAAGTGCCCGTTCGGCCTCTAGCCACGTGTCCAAACCGGCCCAGTCGGGCAGCCCATCCACCAACGCGATCATCGCGATCCGGAGGTTGGCGAGGCGCTCGCCGACGGGCTCCGTCGTCGGGTCAAAGCCGACCAATCGTTGGACCGCCTCCTGCACGCCGGACCAGAGGGCGCTGGCCGCCGCCTTGCGGGACTCGGCAAGTGCCTCGTTGGCACGCCTATTCGCCAGCGTGGTCCCCACGGCAGCGACTGCCAGCGAGAGCGCGGACACGATCAGCGCGATGACTTCCATTCCGACCCTAGAAGCGCTGGCTGGCGATTTTCGCGAAGATCTCCGCGTAGTCGTCCAGCGCCGCCTTGGCCCGGTCGACCTCGCCACCGAAGAGTTCACCCCGCAAAGGTCCCCACGTCGCTCCCTCTGTGGCCAGCTCGTGCTGCAGGTCGTACACCGGGTCGCCGTGGTCGTGGGCCGCTCGCCAGGTCGACCTACCGAACCAGTGAGAGCGCCCGCCCCAGCCCCCGTCAGGCGAAGCGGCGATGCGCACATTGACGGCGTCCTGGGCGAGCACGCCCAGCACAACCTCGGCCCGGTCGAACTCGGCGCCATAGGCGTCGTCGTCCGGCAGCTGATCCTTGAAGACAGGCCGCAGCATGGTGAAGAGCCACTCCGCAACCGGGGTATGGAACTTTCCCGCCTGATTCTGGGTGAGTTCCTCCAGGGCCTCGCCGAGCGACTTGCCGGACTGCGCAGCACGCGCGAGCGTGTTGGTCGTCCAATCTCCGTGGTCGAACGGCTTGTACGGGTCTGTTGCCTCCAACAAGGCGAGAGGCTTGCCCTCGTACCGGTCGCGGATAGTGCTGTCAACCACCAATGCCTTGAGGTTTCCCCAGCGCCGACTCGCCACACAGGCCAGCCCAGCGGTCATCACCGACACCATGCCTGGAAGGTGCCGAAGCGCGAGTAGTCCTTGGACGCCGGCTTGAGTCTTGCTGGCCGCCTGCACGAACGCACGAATCCCGCTTGCCCAAGGCGCCAGCGCGTCTGGCGACCCCCAGCGCGCCGCGACCTGGAGCGACGCGCAGAAGGGCTCGGTCAGTTCGAACAGCTCCTGCGCCTCGGTAGCGAGCCGCACCACCTGCTCGTCACTGGTTCCGCCGAAGGGCCCGGCCACCCTCTCGGGGTCGCTGATCACCTTCAAGATGCGCTGGACTTCCTGCGACACCAGGTCGTCCAGCTCGATACGACGCGCAGGGTCGACCAGCATCTCCTTGGTCAGACGCTTCAACAGGTTGGCGCGGTCAGCGGCTGTCGCCTGTTCAACGGCTTCCAAGGCTGCCGCTGGACCGAGTTGCTTATCGCCCATCACACCGTGGATCGTCGTTACCAGTGACGCTGCCTGGGCTGCGTAGGCGTCGCCGAACAAGTCGGCGTAGTTGAGGGTCAAGCCCCGGGGCATGGTGTGTGACGGCGACCGCGTGATCTTCGGTTCGGGTCAGGCGCTGAGCGCCGGGATGCCGGTCGAGGTGGTCACCTCCTCGGTGGTGTCGTCGGTGACCGGGCGGAGCCGGCAGCGGGCCAGGACGTCGAGGCCGAGGTAGCGGCGGCCTTCGGTCCACTCGTCGTGCTGCTCGGCCAGCACGGCGCCGACGAGCCGGATGAGGGCGTCGCGGTCGGGAAAGATGCCGACCACGTCGGTGCGCCGGCGGATCTCCCGGTTGAGCCGCTCTTGGTAGGGGTCGACCCGGGGCGCGGTGCCAGCCTCGCGGCTGGTCCGTTTCCCCGGGCCGCCCTCCGAACCGGACGTGCCCGTTCCCGAGCATCCGGCTC
>NZ_JBJNRJ010000076.1:0-17753 GCF_046233715.1 Trujillonella humicola
CAGTGCCGCCGGGAACCTGTCACCAATCACCTACGAGACGACCGCGCTCGACCGAGCAGCGGCATAGGGAAGCCCTCCACGATCTCGGGGGAACCACAGCCAGCTGACCTCGATCACCCCCGCGACCGGTAACACCCTGGGGCAGCGGACCTACAGCTACGACGGGTTCGGCCGCATCGCCACCTACACCTCCGGGCGCGGGGTCACCGAGACCTACAGCTACGACACCCTGGACCGCATCACGCAGGTGGACTACTCCGACACCACCCCCGACGTGTCCTACACCTACGACACCGCCGGGCGGATCGCCACCCGCACCGACGCCACCGGCACCACCGCCTACGCCTACGACCCCCTCGGCAGGCTCACCGCCCGCAACAACCCCACCGGCGCCGACCCCGCCTACAGCTACGACCGCACCGGCAACCTCGCGTCGGCGACCAACGCCGCCGGCACCACCACCTACAGCTACGACACCCGCAACCTGGTCACCACCCTGACCGGACCCGACGGGCGCCGCGTCGACTTCGCCCACGACGACACCGGCCGGCGCACCGACACCTGGTTCCACGTCGTCCCGGTCGGCTACGACGCCACCACCTGGGCCGCCCACACCCACACCGACTACGACGCCGCCAGCCGCATCACCCGCACCTGGACCGCCCGGGCCAGCAACGACGCCACCCGGGTCAGCGACATCTCCTACTCCTACGCCTCACCCGGCCCGGCCGTCTGCCCCGGCGCCCCGCCCGTGGACACCGACACCTCGCTGCGGTGGCGGCAGACCGACCACCTCACCGCACGGACCACCACCTACTGCTACGACCCTGCCAACCGGCTCACCTCCGCCACCACCCCCGGCGGCGACACGTGGGTCTACACGTACAACACCAACGGCGACCGCACCTCCACCACGCTCAATGGCACCGTCGTGCAGTCCCTGGCGTTCAACAACGCCGACCAGATCACCACCGGCGGCTACAGCTACGACGCCTCCGGAAACGCCACCGCCGCCCCCAGCCTCGCCGCCACCGTCACCTACAACGGCGCCGAGCAGATGACCAACCGCACCACCACCGGCAGCGCCCCAGTCAACGTCGACTACACCTACGCCGGCACCGACCAAGTCGAACTCACCGCCATCTCCCGAGACGGCCGCGCCTACGCCTACGGCCGCACCGACGGCAACGGCCTGCCGATCATCGAGTCCTTCACCCACGGCGGCACCACCTACTCCTACCTCTACGACCCCCAAGGCACCCCGCTGGCATGGCTGGGCGGAAACGCCCACTATCTGGCCATGGACGGCCTCGGCTCACCGACCGCCCTGATCAACCACAACGGCGCCCAGACCGGCGCCTACACCTACGACCCCTACGGCCGCACCACCGCCACCCCCATCGGCGGCAGCGCCGCCATCCAGTACCAGATCTACGGCTACGCCGGCGGCTTCGACGACCCCACCAGCACCCTCATCCACTTCGGCAAGCGCTGGTACGACCCCACCACCGGCCGCTGGACCCAACAAGACAGCGTGGAGGTACTTGGCGACCCGGGGCGTGGTAATCGCTATGAGTACGCTGGAAGTAACCCAATCAACCGAGTCGACCCGACTGGAATGTACAGCTGGGAAGACTTCTGGGGCGATCTTGCGGGCGGAACCACAACCGTCGTCTTCACTCTCGCTGGTGTCCGTCTTGGCGGGGTGCGGGGAGGAATTGTCGGCTACACGGTTGGTTCCTGCATCGGGGGCTTCGTCGGAGACAATCTAACGGCGATTCTGAAGGATGAATCCCCAACTGAAGGTGATGCGATTGGCTCCTGCATCGGAGGCGCCTTGAGTGCATTCCCGGGAATCTGATTGGGAGGTAGGTGGGTCATGAGAACTCCATGGCTCGGAGGATTCATCTTACTCTGCACTGTGGCCGGCACAATAGGCAACGAGATCAGCGCCGAGTCGGTCGATTGGGTGCGAGCCGCCGTTCAGATACTTATTGGCTCAGCTATCGCTGTGGCGGCCGAGTGGACATTGATTCGGCGCGAGCGTAGGAAGCGTCGCAACAACTCTTAACTTGCGCTAACGAACTATTGCGAGCCCGTGTTGCGATGATGGACGCTCCACCTATAAGGGCAGGGGGCGCCAGCCCGGACCTTTCATGATCATGACCACAGAAGGTCCGGGCTGGATCATGAAGGTGGACTCTGTCGAGCTTTGGAAAGGTCCTCGGGGTTGTATGCGCAGCGGGTGCGGCGGTAGGTAAGGGGCTGAGCGCTTCGAACGGGGTGCGGTTGCCGAGCGTCGAATGCAGGCGTCGGCGGTAGTAGAAGAAGTCGATGTTCTCGGCGACGGCGAATCGCGCCCAGGCTCGGTGGCTAGGGATTGAGGGTTGTACAGTTCGTTCTCTTGGGGCGGCAAAGACCCTTCGGCGGCGGCGTTGCCCCAGCGCACGTCGGTCCGCTCGGGGCTGCGTCGGATGTCATTCCTCGCTGATATTCAGGAATTCGGCCGACGTGCATTGCTTGGGCTCAAGCGGCTTCAGCCTTGCACTGCGGGCTGAACTCCTCCGCTGCTCGGGCATGGACGCAGCCTCTCACTCAGAGGACGTGTCCACGATCAATGGCACGCCCCATCCCTTACTCTTTCCGGGGATGCTCTTCGTTGCGGTCGCCGACCTGGCAGCGGTGTGATCAGTTGTTGGGAGGCGAAGGGCGGTATCGGTTCTCCAGATGCGTCCGGATTGAAACTGCGAGAAAACATCGTGACTAATCGAACCGGCGTGCTTGATTTAGACTATCTCAACTCAAGGGTGCCAGGTTGAATGCTGTCAAGCGTCTGAGGCTTCGTGGTTCCCCCCGCGCCCTCCTTCTACAACATGCGGGATTGCCGTTGCCCGCAGGAATGGTGAACGCCTACCTGCGTCAGAACCCAGGCAGGCGGGGGGTGCGGGGCTCGGGCACGCGGTCCCGGCCGGCCTCCACGGTGCGCAGGCCGGAGGGGAGCCGGGCCCACACGTGCTTGCGGCCGGGGCGGCACTCCCAGCCGTAGTCCACCGACAGCTGCGCGACCAGGTGCAGGCCCATGCCGCCCAGCGAGGGGTCGCGGTCGACCGCGGGCACCGGCGGGCGGTCGGGCGCCTCGTCGCTCAGGTCCAGCAGCCAGCCCTCGTCGTTGGCGACCACCAGCGCGCGGACGGCGCCGCCGCCGTGCCGCAGCGCGTTGGAGGCCAGCTCCTCGAAGACGAGCAGCAGGCCGTCGCGCGCGTCCTCGGTCGAGGTGGTCGACACCGACGGGTGGGCGACGCGCGCCCGCAGGTCCGAGCGCACGCGGGAGACGACCTGCATGGCCTCCAGCTGCCAGTGCCAGACGTCGCCGGACACCGAGGGCACGGGCGACCGCGGCCACGCCTGCTGGTCCATCGGGCCCCCTCGCGTCCGCTCCGCCGGGCGCCGGCACCGGCACCGGCCGACCCCATCCTGACCGACACCCCGCCGTCCCGCAGCGGCGGGACGGGAAGGCCGGCCCCCGAGGGCCGGACGTGGGGCACGATGACCATGTGGACCAGCTGCTGCGCGACCTCAGCCGGGTCGTCCTCGGGGACCGCGCCCTCCCGGAGATCCTCGAGGAGATCACCTCGCTGGCCGCCGGTGGCATCCCGGGGGCCGAGGCGGTCTCGATCACCCTCGTGCGGGGCGACAAGGGGTACACCGCCGCCTTCTCGGGGCGGATGGCGCTCGACGCCGACGAGCTCCAGTACGCCGAGGGCAAGGGCCCCTGCCTCGACGCCGGCCGCGGTGCCGTGCTGCTGCGCGTCGACGACATGCGCACCGAGGAGCGCTGGCCGGACTACGTGGCCCGGGTGGTCGAGCTCGGCGTCCGGTCCTCGATGTCGGTGCCGCTGCCCTACCAGGGCGGGGTGATCGGCGCCCTCAACGTCTACTCGACGCAGCCCTCGGCGTTCGCCTCCCCGGAGTCGCTGCGGGCCGGCACCGACGTGGCCGAGGCGATCGCGGTGGCCGTGGCCAACGCCGAGGCCCACCACCAGCTGGGCGAGCAGGCCCGGAACATGCGCATCGCGATGGAGTCCCGCGCGGTCATCGAGCAGGCCAAGGGCGTGCTGATGGCCCAGCAGGGGATCGACGCCGAGCAGGCCTTCGAGATCCTGCGCGCGGCGTCCCAGCGGGCCAACCGCAAGCTGCGCGACGTCGCCGTCGGCGTGGTGGCCTCCACGCAGGGGCCCGCAGCCCGCTAGCTGAGCCGGGCCGCCAGAGCGGCCAGCCGCGAGACGAGGAACTCCACCGCCGCGGGGCTGTCTACCCCCTCGGCCACGTGGACGGCGGTGGGGGAGCCGGAGGGGGCGCGGCGGTCGACCAGGGTCTGCCCGCGCGACGGCCCCAGCCCCGTGTCGACGACGACGTCGCGCGGCACCGTCCGCAGCGTGCCCGGGACGACGGCCTCGGTCACCGCCAGCGCGTCGTGCACCACCACGCCGTCCACCCCGTAGCGGTCCCGGGCGACGTCCATGTACTGCCGCAGGATCGCCGCCGCCGTCTCGCCCACCGGGCCGGCGGCGGCGAACCGGGCCACGCCGTCCTCGCCGAGCACGGTGGGCAGGGTGACGTCCAGGCCGACCAGCACCGTCGGTATCGCCGAGGCGACCACCGCCTGGGCGGCCTCGGGATCGGCCCAGGCGTTGAACTCCGCGGCCGCGGTGACGTTGCCCCCGGCGCCGGCCGAGCCGCCCATGACGACGAGCCGGCCGATCCGCTCCGCCGCCTCCGGGTGCACCCCGAGCAGGAGCGCCACGTTGGTGAGCGGCCCGATGGCGCAGACCGTGACCGGCTCCTCCGACGCCGTCAGCAGGTCGGCCAGCGCGGTCACCGCCGGTCGCGGATCGACCGCGGCGGGCGAGGGCGGCAGCTCCACGCCACCCAGCCCGGCGGCGCCGTGCACGTGTCCGGCCCGCTCGGCGAGCGGGTGCACCAGCGGGGCGCGGGCGCCGGCGGCCACCGGGACGTCGGAGCGCCCGGCCAGGTGCAGCACCCGCAGCGCGTTCTCCGTGGTCTGCGCGAGGTCCACGTTGCCGTGCACGGTGGTGACCAGGCGCAGGTCGACCTCCGGGCTGGCCAGCGCCAGCAGGACGGCCAGCGCGTCGTCGATGCCGGGGTCGGTGTCGATCACCAGGGGGGTGGGCACCGGCCCATCCTCGCGCCCGCCGCCGCCGGGCGACACGCCGGGCGCGGCGGGGCGCGTCCCGGGGTGACCGACGCCCCGGCCGGGCGCTCCCACGCTCGGGGAGGCGCGGCTTGTCGACAAGCGCCCGGCGCGGGCGACGGGTCGGCGAGCCCGGCGGGGGCCGGTCGCAACGGTTCGGTCACGCGCCCTCCGGGAGGTGTCCCGGGGAGCCGTCCGGACCGGTCCCGCTGCCTACGGTTCTCCCTGTCCGCAGCACCTTCCCCCCTGGCTGCGGGCTCTACTTCAGGAGGACGGCATGGTGAACGGAGCGACCCCCCGGTCCTCGTCGCCGTCCTCCGGCGACACCGGGCTGACCGGCCTGCTGGCGGTGCTCGAGCGCGCCGAGGCGCTCCCGCCGGCCGGCCGGCCGCGCCCCCGACGGGCGGTCCGGCGCGGGTCGGCCCGCCGCCCGGCGCTGCCGGCGGCCCGGCCGGTGCTCCCGCCCCGCGCCCGCCCCGCGGCGGCGCCGCTCGCGGCCCCGCGGCCGGCTCCCCCCGCCCCGGTGATGTGGCGGCCGGCGGAGGAGTGCCCCGCGATCCCGCCGCGGCGGCAGCCGGGGCTCGTCCGCCGGCTGGCCCTGTGGGGCGCCGGCCCGGACGGCGCCCACCTCGCCTGGAACCGGCCCGCCCCCGCCGCGCCCGCCTCGTCCGCCGGAGCCGCCGAACCCGTCGCGTCTCCTCCCCGGCCCGGCCTGCGCGGCCGGCTGCGGCGCGGCGTCCGCCGCCTGGCCCTCTGGGGCGCCGGCCCGACCGGCGCGCACCTGGCCTGGAACGTCCCGCCCCAGCCGCGGGTGTTCTCCGCCCGGCTGCCGGTGCTCCCGCCCGCTCCGACGGCGGTGCGGCTGACCGCGCTGCCCAGCGCCCTCCCGAACCGGCCCGCGGCGCCTTCCCCCGCCGCGGCGCTCCTCCCGGCCCCCCGCCCCCGGGCGGCCGGTGTCCCCCTCCGGGCCCCGGCCCGGCCCCCCCGGGCGGCGCAGCCCCGGGCGACGGGAGCGACGGGCTGGCCGACCTCCCCGGCCACCGCCCGCCCGCAGCCCTGCCCAGCACTGCCCGCGCCGTCCGGCTGGCCGCCCCGGGACCTCCGGAGCCCCGGCCGGGCCCGGACGCGCGGCGACCCGGCCGCCTGCCGGATCAGGGGATCGCCGCCCTGACCGGCTCCCGGCAGCACCACCCCGGCCGATCCCGGCCGCCGTCCCCAGGCTCCGCACCCACCGCGACCGGCCGCACCCCGCGGCCCGACCGGTGACCCGGGTCGCCGACTCCCCGCCTCCCCCTGGCCGCACGCCAGGCGCCCCCGGCCCACCGCCGACGGTGCACCTCCCGCACCGCCCCGCAGACAGCACCGCAGCACGTACGCGCCTCGACCCCCCGCCGGCCCTGCCCCGAGCAGCGGCGCGCGGGCCCACCAGGGAGGCGCCGACGGCCGGCGGCGCAGTCCCCCGGGGCGCCGCGAGAACCGTCCGCGCGGTGGACGACAGGCCGTACCGGTACCCGTGAACGGGTATCTGACCGGCACTGCCTGGCCGCACGGGCGCCGGTCCGGCCCGCCGGGACGCGCGGAGCCGCCGCAGACCGGTCACCGATCACCGGTCGTCCGGGCCCGCGGGACCGCAGGCGGCGGGCAGGCCACCGGCCGCGGACGGCAGCGCCGTCCGCACCCGCATCCCGGCGGGCGCCCGCCCGGGGTCCCGGTCGTCAGCAGCGGCGACCGGGACCTCCGGGCGGCGCCCGCCGCCCTGTGTCCCGCGGGCGAAACGGTGTGCTCGCCCACACGAGTTGGCCCGGTGCCACGCGCTGTGGGAGAAAGGACGCGATGAACGGGCAGGGCACATCGCGGTGAGACGGCTCCCGCCGCGACCCGCCCCCGGGGTCGGCCCGCCGGCGGCCGTCGACGAAGCGCAGGCCCTGCGGCTCGAACTGGCGGTCGAGGCCGCCGGCATCGGCAGCTTCGACTGGGACCTCCTCACCGGCCGGCTCGACTGGGACGACCGGCTGCTGGAGATGTTCGGCTACGCCCGCGAGGAGTGGGACGAGAGCATCGAGGCCTTCACGGTCCGGCTGCACCCCGACGACGTCGAGGCCACCGCCGCCGCTCTCGAGCACGCCATCGAGGCCTGCGGCGCGTACGACGCGGAGTTCCGGGTGGTCCTCCCCTCGGGCGAGACGCGCTGGGTCCGCGGTCGCGGGCGGGCGCTGTGCGACGAGGTCGGCACCCCCGTACGGCTGCTCGGCGCCGCCTACGACACCACCAGCGCCCGGGCCGCGGACCTGCACGTGGCCCGGGTCCTCGAGGCCATGAACGAGGCCTTCTTCTCCCTCGACCGCGACTGGCGGTTCTCCTACGTCAACCGCCGGGCCGAGCAGGTCCTGGACCGCCCCCGCGGCGAGCTGGTCGGCGGGAACGTGTGGGAGCTGTTCCCGCACGCGGTCGGCAGCGACTTCGAGACCCACTACCGCGCCGCGGTGGCCACCGGGCAGGAGCGGGTCTTCGAGGCGTACTACCCCGAGCCGCTCGACGCCTGGTACGAGGTGCGGGCGTGGCCCACCCCCGACGGACTGTCGGTGTACTTCCTCGACGTCACCGAGCGCCGCCGCGCCGAGGACATGGCCCGCGAGGCCGCCGGCCGGCTGCGCGCCCTGGCCGAGATCAGCGTGGCGATGGTGGAGCAGCTGGGTCGCGGCCGAGACGAGCGCACGGCGCTGCAGCAGGTGACCGAGGCCGTCGTCCCGGTGTTCGCCGACTGGGCCATCGCCACGCTCATCGACGAGGACGGCCGCCTGCACGACGTCGCCAGCTGGCACACCGACCCCGCCCTGCGCGCGACGACGGCCCGCTACGCCGAGCTGCGGCTGAGCTCCGTGCAGGACGACGCCCCGGTGCTGCAGGCGCTCGGGTCCGGCCAGGCGCTCACCGTCGACGACGTGGCAGCCGCGATCCGCCCGACCTTGCCGCCCGGGGAGGTCGTCGAGGTCTTCGACCGGCTGGCGCCCCGCACCGCGCTGACCCTCCCCATGACCGCCCGCGGGCGGACCCTGGGGGCGCTCAGCCTGTACCGCTCGGCCGGCCGGCGACCCGCCGGCGACGACGACGTGGCCGCCGCCCGGGAGGTCGCCGAGCGCGTCGCCCTCGCCCTGGACAACGCCCGGCTGCACGACCAGCAGCGGCGGCTGGCCGAGGAGCTGCAGCGCAGCATGCTCACCGCGCCGCCGCGCCCCGACCACGCCGAGGTCGTCGTCCGGTACCTGCCCGCCGTCGAGGCCGCGCAGGTCGGCGGCGACTGGTACGACGCGTTCCTGCAGCCCGGCGGGGCGACGATGCTGGTGATCGGGGACGTCGTCGGCCACGACATCGCCGCGGCCGCCGCCATGGGCCAGCTGCGCGGCCTGGTGCGCGGGATCGCGTTCCGCGAGGGGGCCACCCCGGCCACCGTGCTCGCCGACCTGGACACCGCCGTGCACGGGCTCGAGATGGACACGATGGCGACGGCGATCGTGGCCCGGATCGAGCAGAGTCCCGAGCAGCGGGCCGCCGGGACGACGACGCTGCGCTGGTCCAACGCCGGTCACCCGCCGCCGCTGCTGCTGCACGGGGACGGCCGGGTGGAGGAGCTCTCCGGGCCGCGGGCGGAGCTGATGCTCGGCGTCGACCCCGGCGCCCGGCGCACCGACACCGCGGTGACCTTCGACCGGCCGGCGACCGTCCTGCTCTACACCGACGGGCTCGTCGAGGCCCGCGACCAGGGGCTCGACGAGGGCATCGCCGCGCTGCGGGAGGCGCTGGCCGACCTCGCCGACCGGCCGCTGGCGGAGCTGTGCGACGGCCTGCTCGCCCGGCTGCGCCCGCACGGGGTGGCCGACGACGTCGCGCTGGTCGCCGTCCGGCTGCACCTCGAGGACCGGCCGCGCCCGGCCGAGGCCGGCGCGCCCCACGTGCCGCCCGTCCCGGGGGCGTGACCCATCCCGGGAGCGCTACTCAGGCCGGGGGCGTGACCGAGGCCGGGAGGACCGCCCACACGTGCTTGGCGCCGTCCTGGACGTACCAGCCGTGGGCGCTGGCGAGCTCGGCGATCAGGTAGAGCCCGAGGCCGCCGTGGCTGGGGTCGCGTCCGACGGCCGGCGACGGCGGCCGGTCCGCGGCGGTGTCGGACACCTCGAGCAGCCACGCGGACTCGGTGCGGCGCACCGCCGCCCGCGCTCCGCCCGCGCCGTGCCGCAGGGCGTTGGACGCCATCTCGTCGAGCGCCAGCACCAGGCGGTCGCGCAGCTCCGGGTCGGCGGGGCCCAGGTGGGCGCGCAGCTCGGCGCGCACCCGCGGGAGCTGGGCCACCTCGGTGAGCTCCCACGCGACCCCGCCGGAGGCGGCGGGCGGGGTCGCCGAGGGCCAGATCGGCCCCGCCGACTCACGTGTCACGCCCGTGCTACCTCGCATCCTGGCCCGGCCACGCCTCTGGACCGAACACTCGCGTATGCGCCGCAGGAGCCCCGATCAAACCCCCGGGTGACCCGCATCACCGGAACGGGGGCCAGGGCGTGGAGGTAGGACCCTGCGCGGGCCGGGTCGCGCATGACCGGCCCCATGACGGCGACCCCGGCGGCGCCCGCCCGCAGGCAGCCGGCGGCGTCCTCCGGCGCCACGCCGCCCAGGGCGAACACCGGTGGTGCTCCGGCCGCCAGCCGGGCCAGTCCGGCCGGCCCCAGCGCCGGGCCGTACCCGGGCTTGGACGACGTCGCGAACACCGGGGACACGAACACCCAGTCACAGCCCTCCGCCGCCGCCCGGGCCACCTCGGCCGCGTCGTGGCAGGACCGCCCGACGAGCGCCGGCCGCGGGTCGGGGAACGGATCGGCCGCGGCCAGGTGCACCGCCGTCCGCCCGGCCGAGCCGGCGAGCCCCGCCCAGACCAGCAGCCCGCCGACCGGCGCGAGGACCGCGGCGAGCTCGTCGGCCAGCGCGGCGCGCTCGGCCAGCGGCAGGTCCTTCTCCCGCAGCACGACCGCCCGCGCGCCGGCCGCGACCGCGGCGGCCACCACCTCGGGCAGCGGACCGGCCGCCTGCGCCCGGTCGGTCAGGACGAGCAGCCGGGGCAGTTGCGTCACAGCGCGGGCAGGCCCTCGAACTGCGTGGAGGCCTCCGCGTGCCACCGGCGGGGGATCCGGCCGGCCGCGCGCGCGAGCAGGCCCGCCTCGACCGCGTGCCGCATCGCCCGGGCCATCCGCTCGGAGTCGCGGGCCCGGGTCACGGCCGACGCGAGCAGCACCGCGTCGCAGCCCAGCTCCATGGCCAGCGCGGCGTCGGAGGCCGTGCCGATGCCGGCGTCGAGCACCACGGGCACGTCGACGGCCTCGCGCAGCAGCGCGATGCTGTGCGCGTTGCGGATGCCCAGCCCGCTGCCGATGGGCGAGCCCAGCGGCATGACCGCGGCGCACCCGGCGTCGGCCAGCCGGCGGCCCAGGATCGGGTCGTCGGTGGTGTAGGCGAACACGCGGAAGCCGTCGTCCACCAGCTGCTCGGCGGCATCCAGCAGCTCCACGGCGTCGGGCAGCAGCGTGTGCTCGTCCCCGATCACCTCGAGCTTGACCCAGTCGGTGCCGAAGGCCTCGCGGCCGAGGCGGGCGGTGAGCACCGCCTCGCGGGCGGTCCGGCAGCCGGCGGTGTTGGGCAGCAGGCGCACGCCGCAGCGGTCCAGCACCTGCATCATCGCCGCGTCCGCCGACGCCTCGATCCGGCGCAGCGCGACCGTCACGATCTGCGTGCCGGAGGCGCGCACCGTGCGCTCCAGGGTCTCCATGCTGGTCAGGCCGCCGGTGCCCAGGACCAGCCGCGAGTCGAACGTCTCCCCGGCGAGGAGTAGCGCGTCGTCCATCTCAGCCTCCTGCCGTCGGGGCCAGCACCTCGAGGGCGTCCCCCGCGGCCAGCCGGGTCGTCGCCCAGGCACTGCGGGGGACCACGTCGCCGTTGCGCGCCACCGCGACCCGGTCGTGCGCGCCGACCCGCTCGGCGACCAGCGCCGCCACCGTCGCGCCGTCGGGCACGTCCGTCCCCGCCCCGTTCACCGTCACCTGCACGCGGTCACCTCCCGAACCGGCCGATGTCGAAGTGCGCGGCGAGCGCGGGCGTCTCGCCGGAGGCGAGCAGGTCGGCCACCAGCTCGCCGGTGATGGGGGTCATCAGGACCCCGTTGCGGTAGTGGCCGGTCGCCAGGACCAGGCCGGGCAGGCCCGAGTGCCCGAGCAGCGGCGCGTTGTCCGGGGTGCCCGGCCGCCAGCGGGCGACCGTCTCGGCCAGCTCCAGCTCGGTGACGCCGGGCACGACGTCGATGGCGTCGTGCAGCAGCTCGTGCACCCCGCCGGCGGTGACGGTGGCGTCGAACCCGCGCTCCTCCATGGTGGCGCCCACGACCAGGCGGTCCTCGCCGTGCGGGACCAGGTAGACCGAGCGGCCGCGGACCAGCGCGCGCACCGAGCCCGACAGCAGTCCCGCGGCACCGCGCAGCCGCAGCACCTGGCCCTTGACCGGGCGGACCGGCAGCGCCGGGGCGCCGGGGAGCCGGGCGCTCAGCGCGCCGAGGGCCAGCACCACGGTCGCCGCGCGGACCTCGTCGCCGCCGTCCAGGCCGATCCCGACGGCCCGGCCGTCCTCGACCAGCAGGCCGGCCACCCGGGACCGGACCAGCCGCACCCCGGCCGCCTCGGCGGCGGCCAGGAGCACCGGGTGCAGCTCGCGGGGGTCCAGGGAGAGGTCGCCGGAGACGAGCAGCCCGCCCCGCACCCGGGGGGTCAGCGACGGCTCGCGCCGGCGCGCCTCCCGCCCGGTCAGCCGGTCGGTCGACAGCCCCAGTTCCACGTGGAACGCGTGCAGCTCGGCGAGCACCCGGGCGTCGTCGTCGTCGAAGCCGACGACGAGCGTGCCGGCGGTGCGCAGCGGGACCTCGGTGCCGGTCGCCCGGGCGAGGTCGGCGAGGAACTCCGGGTAGCGGGCCAGCGACGCCCGGGCCAGCTGCAGGATCGGCTCCTCGCCGTAGCCGGCCTCGGAGACCGGCGCCAGCATGCCGGCGGCCGCGTGCGAGGCCCCGCTGCCGGGGTCGTCGTCGACGACGGTCACCGACAGCCCGCGCTGGGCCGCCCGCCACGCGACGGACAGCCCGATCAGCCCGCCGCCGGCCACCACCACGTCCGCTGTCATCCCGCCACCCTCCTCCGGCGCAGCGCGGTCGGCGCGTGCAGGAGGGCGGTGAGCCCCGCGGCGACGGCGAGGGCGATCAGCGACGCCGACCAGCCGTTGGCCGGGTCGATCCCCAGGTCCTGCTGCCGCGCCGCCCACCACGCCGTCCACCCCGAGCCCGGGCCGGTGAAGAAGGTCGGCAGCGTGAGCTGGTAGGCGACGAAACCGGCCGCCCACGGCAGCAGGAACACCGGCCGGGCCGGGGCGGTGTCCGAGGTGTCCCAGCCCCCGCGCGGGGTGAGCGCGTAGGCGACGGCGAAGACCCCGATCAGCGGCACGAAGACCGCGCCGATGAGGAAGAGGAACGGCTCGTAGGCGGCGATGTCGAAGGTGAGCGCGAGCAGGGTGGCCGTGGTGCCGACGCCGAGGACGAGCAGCCGGCGGTCGGCGCGGGCGACGACGTTCTGCGCGGACACCGCGGTCGAGTAGACGTTGGCGAAGGCCTCGTCCAGCTCCACGGTCACCAGCACGAGGACGGCGACGGCGCCCAGCGGCACGGCCAGCAGCGCGTCGACGACGTCGAGCCCGGCGCTGCCGTAGGCGGCCAGGGCCAGCACGCCGAGGGTGAACATCAGGATGGTGGCCAGGCCGTAGCCGATGCTCGCGCCGGCGAAGGCCGCCCGGCCGCTGCGCACGTGGCGGGTGTAGTCGGCGGCGAGGGCGAACCAGGAGATCGGCAGGGCGATGACGATGTCGGTCGCCGTCCAGAAGGAGGTCGCCGCACCCTCGGTCAGCTCCGGCACGCCCTCGGCGAGCACCTCGACGTACAGGTAGACGACGGCCGCGAGCGCCGCCCACACCGCGTAGCGGGCCAGCAGCCGCACGACGCCGAGCGGGCGCAGCGCCATGAGGGTGGCCAGCAGGCCGGCGGCCAGCACGAACGGCCAGCGCGGGGCGTCGAGCACCCGGGACGCCGCCTCGGCGATGATCACGATCTCGAACGTCGCCCAGCCGACGCACTGCACCAGGTTGAACGCCGTCGGCAGCCAGGAGGTGCGCCGGCCGAGCAGGCCGCGCAGCAGCACCATCGCCGGAACGCCCTCCCGCGCGCCGGCCGCGGCGCCGATGCCCAGCAGCAGCGAGCCGATGATCGCGCCGACGACGACGGCGCCCAGCGTCTCCCCGAGCGGGCGGCCGGGCAGGACGACGAACACCGCCGCCACCGGCAGCAGCAGGCTGACCCCGAGATTGCCCCAGAGGCCGAGGGCGTCGCGCAGGCCGAGGGTGCGGTCGGGCCGCTCGGTCAGGGTGAGGGGGGCGTCCCCGGACGGGGACGTGCGGACTGCGTTGCTCATGACAGCTCCCTACGCCGGCATTACCCGGACAGGTTCCAGCGGTCGGCGGCGCGATCAGCCGCCCTCTCAGCCCGGTCAGCCCGAGCTCCCGCACGTGTGCGCGGCCACTGTAGCCGGGCTGCGTACGGTGTTCTGCCGTGCCCGTCACCGACCTGCTCGGGGCCCATCCGGAGGCCTGGGAGCGCGCCACCCGCCACCCGTTCCTGCTCGGCGTGCGCGACGGCGGCCTGCCCGCCGGCGCCTTCGACACCTGGCTGGCGCAGGACGCCCACTTCGTCGCCGACCTGCTCCGGTTCCAGGCGCGGCTGCTGGCCCGGGCGCCGCGACCGGCCCAGGCCGTGCTCGCCGCCGGTGCCGTCGCGCTGGTCGAGGAGCTGGCCTGGTTCGAGGGGCTGGCCGCCGGCCGCGGGCTCGACCTCGACGCCCCGCGGCTGCCGGCGACGGCGTCCTACGCCCGGCTGCTGGACCGCCTGGACGCCGCCGACGTCCCCGCGGCGGTCACCGCGCTGTGGGCCGTGGAGCGCGTCTACCTCGACGCCTGGACCGTCGCCTCCCCCGGCGCGGCGGAGTACGCGGAGTACGTGGCGCACTGGACGACGCCGGGCTTCGCCGCGTACGTGGACGGGCTCGCCGCCGCGGCCGACGGGCTCGCCGCCGCGGCCGTCGGGCTCGGCGGCCGGCAGGACGACGTCGTCCTGGCCGTCCTCGACGCCGAGGTGGCGTTCTGGGACATGGCGCTGGGGGAGGCCGCGTGAGCCTCGCCCGCCGCCTGTGGGCGGACTCCGCCGACCTGGCCGCCGCGGCGCTGGAGCACCCCTTCGTCCGCGGGCTGGCCGACGGGACGCTGCCCCGCGAGCGGTTCGCCGGCTACGTGGCCCAGGACGCGTACTTCCTGCAGGCGTTCGCCCGCGGCTACGCGATGGCGGTGGTCCGCAGCCCCGACCGGGCCGGTCTCGACGCCTTCGCCGACCTGCTCGTCGGCGTCCGCGAGGAGCTGCGGCTGCACGACGGCTACGCCGCCCGCTGGGGGATCGACCTGGCGACCGTCGAGCCGGCGCCGGCCACCTCGGCGTACACCGACTTCCTGCTGGCCACCGCCGCGACCGGTGGGCCGGGGGAGACGTGTGCGGCGATGACGCCGTGCATGCGGCTCTACGCCCACCTCGGGCAGTCGCTCGCCGGCGCGGGCGACCCGGCGGAGGCCGGCCCCTACGCCGAGTGGGTGACCACCTACGCCGATCCCGCGTTCGAGGCGCTGGCCGCGACCCTGGAGGAGCTGCTCGACCGGTACGCCGCGGACTCCCCCGCCGTGGCCCGGGCCTACCGGCGCGCCATGGAGCTCGAGGTCGCGTTCTTCGAGGCCGCCTGGGTGGGCTGACCGCCGCGGGGTCGCCGGCGCCTCCCCGCCGGGCCCCGCCGCCACCGCCGCGGCGCGGCAGTGCCGCGGTACGGCCGCCGGTGCCGCGCTGCAGCGCGGCAGTCGCACCCGCACCGCGGCACCCGGCGGGCGCGGCCGGACGCCCGGCGCCGGTGTCCGGCTCGCGTGCCCCGCGAGCTTGCTACCGTCGAGGTGACACGGGGTGCCCGGCGCACGGGGCTGAGATGACACCCGTCGAACCTGCCCAGGTCATGCTGGCGAAGGGATGTCACCGTCGTGGACGCCATCGTGGACTCCGACGCGCTCGCGGCCGCCCGTGCCGCGCTCACCGAGGGCGCTCCCCTGGTGCACTGCCTCACCAACACGGTCGTGCAGACCCTGACGGCGAACGCGCTGCTCGCCGTCGGTGCCGCACCGGCGATGGTGGTGGCGCCCGAGGAGGCCGGGGACTTCGCCGCGCTGGCCTCGGCGCTGCTGGTCAACGTCGGCACGGTGCACGGCCAGTCGGCCGAGGCGATGCGGGTCGCCGTCCGCGCCGCCGACGCCGCCGGGACGCCGTGGGTGCTCGACCCGGTCGCCGTCGGCGGTCTGCGGTTCCGCACGGACCTGGCCGTGGAGCTCGCGCTCGGCGGGCCGGCCGTCGTCCGGGGCAACGCCTCGGAGGTCATGGCGCTGGCCGGGACCGGCTCGGGTGGGCGCGGGGTGGACTCCACCGCCACGGCCGACGACGCCCTGGAGGCCGCCGTCGCGCTGACCGCGCGCACCGGCGGGGTCGTCGCGGTGAGCGGGCCGGTCGACGTCGTCACCGACGGGGCGCGGGTCGTCCGGGTCGGCGGAGGCCACCCGCTGCTCACCCGGACCACGGGCGCCGGCTGCGCGCTGGGGGCGCTGACCGCCGCCTACGTCGCCGCGTCCGGTGACCGGCTGACCGGCGCGGTGGCCGCGCACGCGCACGTGGCGCTGGCCGCCGAGGCCGCGGCCGCGGTCGCCCACGGGCCGGGCACCTTCGCCGCGGCCTGGGTGGACGCGCTCGACGCGGTGACCCCGGAGGACCTGCGCCGGGCCGACGTCCGGGACGCCTCGTGAGGCCCGCCCTCGACCCCACCCTCTACCTGGTCACCGACACCGCCCTGTCGCGCCCGCGCACCGTCGCCGACGTCGTCCGCGCGGCCGTGGCGGGGGGCGTGACCTCGGTGCAGGTGCGCGACAAGGAGGCCTCCCGCCGCGAGCTGTACCAGCTGACCCTCGCCGTCCGGGAGGCGCTCGCCGACGCGCCGGGGGTGACCCTGTGGGTGAACGACGCGGTCGACGTCGCCCTGCTGGCCGGCGCGGACGGCGTGCACGTCGGCCAGGACGACCTGCCGCCGGCCGAGGTCCGCGCGCTCATCGGACCGGACCGGCTGCTGGGCCTGTCGGCCGGCTCGCCGCAGGAGATGGCGGTCGCGCTCGCGCTGCCCCCGGGCACGGTCGACGTCGTCGGGATCGGGCCGGTGTGGTCCACGCCCACCAAGCCGGACGCCGGCACCGGGCTGGGGCCGGCGGGCGTCGCCGAGCTGGCCGCGCAGGCCCGCGGCGCGGGGCTGCGGGCGGTCGCGATCGGCGGGCTCTCCGCCGCCAACGCCGCCGCGGTGACCGGGGTGGACGGGATCTGCGTCGTCTCGGCGATCTGCGCGGCGGCCGATCCCGCGGCGGCGGCCCGCGATCTGCGGGCGGCGCTGGGGGTCGCGGCGTGACCGCGGTCGCGCTGACCGTCGCCGGCAGCGATCCCAGCGGGGGCGCCGGCGTCCAGGCCGACCTGAAGACCTTCAGCGCGCTCGGCGTCTACGGCACCGCGGTGCTGACCGCGCTGACCGCGCAGAGCACCCGCGGGGTCACCGGGGTGCACGCCGTCCCGGCGGCCTTCGTGGGCGAGCAGCTGCGCACGCTGCTCGACGACGTCCCGGTGGGGGCGACGAAGCTCGGCATGCTGGGGACGGCGGAGGTGGTCGGCGAGGTGGCCGCGGTGCTGGCGCAGCGTCGTCCGGGGCCGGTGGTCTGCGACCCGGTCATGGTGGCCACCAGCGGAGACCGGCTGGTCGGGCCGGAGGCCGTCGCCGCGATCCGCGCCGAGCTGCTGCCGCTCACCGACCTCATCACCCCGAACGTCCCCGAGGCCGCGGCCCTGCTCGACGGCCCCCCCGCCGGCTCGGTCGACGGGATGGTCGAGCAGGCCCGCGCGCTGCTGGACCTCGGACCCGGCGCGGTGCTGCTCAAGGGCGGGCACCTGGGCGGCGCCGAGAGCGTCGACGTCCTGGCCTCCGCCGAGGGCGTCGTCGTCACCCGTCGTCCCCGGGTGGACACCACCTCGACGCACGGCACCGGCTGCACGCTGTCCTCGGCGATCGCGGCCCTCGTCGCGCGCGGGGCGGGTGGCCCGGGCCGCTGGGAGCCGGCGGTGGAGCAGGCGCGGGACTACCTGCAGGAGGCGTTGGAGGCCGGGGCCGCCCTCGGGGTGGGCTCCGGCCACGGCCCGGTGCACCACTTCGCCCGCTGGTGGCCCGCCGGCTGACCGCCCCCCTTCCCGGGGGGGGGGGGCGATTTGGGGGGGCGGGGGGGGGGGGGGGGGGGGGCGGGCGGGGGGGGGGGG
>NZ_JBJNRJ010000076.1:17763-19883 GCF_046233715.1 Trujillonella humicola
CGAAGTGGCCACTTCGGCGGACGGCGGGGCGGCGATCAGGCGAGGAAGCCGACGATCAGGTAGATGTTCAGGCCGCTGATCAGGGCGGCGACGACGCTCCCGGCGACGGTGGTGATCCGCCGGTTCACCCAGCCGCCCATGAGGCCCTTGTCGGCGGTCAGCCACAGCAGCGGCACGAGCGCGAACGGGATCCCGAAGCTCAGCACCACCTGCGACCACACCAGCGCGGTGGTGGGGTCACCACCCAGCACCAGGATGGCCAGCGCCGGCGCCAGGGTGATCAGCCGGCGGACCAGCACCGGGATGTGCCGCTTCAGGAAGCCCGCCATCACGACCTGACCGGCGTGCGTGCCGACCGAGGAGGAGGCGAAACCGGAGGCCAGCAGCGCCACGGCGAAGGCGAGCGCGGCGCCGGCGCCGAGCTGGTCGCCGAGGCCGGCGTGCACGCTCTCCAGCGACTCGATGCCGTCGTCGGCGGTGAACAGCTGCGCGGCGATGACCAGCATGGCGGCGTTGACCAGGCCGGCCAGGCCCATGGCGACGAGGACGTCGATGCGCTGGGCCTTGAGCAGCCGGCGCCGGCCGGCCTCGGTGCGGCCCGCGGTGACGGTGTCGCCGTAGCGGCCCGGCGTCAGGGCGGAGTGCACGTAGATGACGTGCGGCATGACCGTGGCGCCGAGGTTGCCGGTGGCCAGCAGCACGCTCTCCGAGCCCTCGAACGAGGGGACCATGCCGCCGGCCACCCCGCCCATGTCCACCCCGGAGCCGACCAGCGTGTAGACGAAGCCACCGCCGATCACCAGCAGCAGGCCGGCGATCACCCGCTCGAACGGCCGGTACCCGCGGGACTGCGCGCCCAGCAGCAGGAAGGCGACCACCGCGGTGATCACCCCGCCGATCGGCAGCGGGACCCCGAAGAGCAGGTACAGCGCGACCGCGCCGCCGACGATCTCGGCGAGGTCGGTGGCGATGGCGACCGCCTCCGCCTGCAGCCACAGCCCCCGGCTCACCCGCTTCGGCAGCCGCTCGCGGCACAGCGTCGCCAGGTCGCGGCCGGTGGCCAGCCCCAGCTTGGCCGTCAGCGACTGGATCAGCATCGCCATGAGGTTGGCCCCGACGATCACCCACAGCAGGGTGTACCCGAAGCTCGCGCCGCCGGAGAAGTTCGTCGCGAAGTTGCCCGGGTCGACGTAGGCCACCGCGGCCACGAAGGCCGGTCCCAGCAGCGGCCAGAGGCGCCGCCGTCCGGTCGGCGGTGGTGCGGTCGGGCGGGGGGCGGCGACCAGGGTGGTCGGCAGGGCGGCGGCCTCGGTCTTGGAGAGGTACACGGCGGCCTCACAGGGGCGGGGGTGGGCTGGCGCTCCTGTCCTGCCCGACGGGGGTGTCACCCCCGGGCCATGTCGTGGCCCCCGGGGGCCGAGGTGAGCCTCACCTTGGTGGTTGAACTTTCATCTAAAGGGGCGGACACTGGGGTCAGCCCACCGACAGGAGCCACTGCCATGCCCGTCCAGCGCCTCAACCACGCCGTCCTCTACGTGCGCGACGTCGACCGCAGCGTCGCCTTCTACCGCGAGGTCCTCGGCTTCCGGGCGGTCATGGAGATCCCCGGGCGGGCCGCCTTCCTGCAGGCCGAGGGATCGACCAACGACCACGACCTCGGGCTGTTCGCCATCGGTGACCGGGCCGGCGCCTCCGAGGCCGGCCGGCGCACCGTCGGGCTCTACCACCTGGCCTGGGAGGTCGACACCCTCGCCGAGCTGGAGCGGGTCCGGGACGCGCTGCAGCGGGCCGGTGCCCTGGTCGGCGCCTCGGACCACGGCACGACCAAGGCGCTCTACGCCCAGGACCCCGACGGGCTGGAGTTCGAGGTGTCCTGGCTCGTCCCCGCCGACCGGATCACGCCGGAGGCGGAGCAGGCGCGCACGCGCATCGAACGGCTCGACCTCGCCGGCGAGATCGCTCGCTACGGCGCCCAGACCCGCGGTGGCGTCGGCGTCTCCGTCCCCGTCTGACCGCGGTCGCGGAGGAGATCCGTGGGCGTCACGCCCATGTCGTGTCCCCGGACATGTGTCGTGGTGTGGGCTCATGACATGTGTCGCGGTTGGGTTCAGGCGGCGTCC
>NZ_JBJNRJ010000077.1:0-13128 GCF_046233715.1 Trujillonella humicola
CCCCCCCCCCCCCCCCCCCCCCCCCCCCCCCCCCCCCCCCCCCCCCCCCCCCCCCCCCCCCCCCCCCCCCCCCCCCCCCCCCCCCCCCCCCCCCCCCGGACCCGTCCCTGCCCCTCGTCCGCCCCGAAAGGCCCCGACGTGCCCGTGCTCGACCCCGCCCTCGCCAAGCAGCTCGCGCAGCACCTGACCCTGGTCACGCGCCCCATCGAGCTGGTCGCCTCGCTGGACGACGGCGAGAAGTCCGCGCAGATGCGGGAGCTGCTGACCGAGGTCACCGCCCTCTCCGACCGGGTCACCTACGTGCGGGCGGACGACGACGGGCGCCGTCCCTCCTTCGCGATCGTGCGCACCGGCACCGACGTGTCCGTCCGTTTCGCCGGCCTGCCGCTGGGCCACGAGTTCACCTCGTTCGTGCTCGCGCTGCTGCACGTCGGCGGGCACACCCCGAACATCGCCCCCGAGCTGGTCGAGCAGATCCAGTCGCTGGAGGGCGAGTACACCTTCGAGACCGTCTTCTCCCTGACCTGCCAGAACTGCCCCGACGTCGTGCAGGCGCTCAACGTGATGAGCGTGCTCAACCCGCGGATCCGGCACACCGCCATCGACGGCGGGGTGTTCCGCGAGGAGGTCGAGCAGCGCGGCGTGCTCGCCGTGCCGACCGTCTTCGTGGACGGCGAGGTCTTCGACCAGGGCCGGATGACCCTCGAGCAGATCCTCGGCAAGCTCGACGCCAGCTCCACCGAGCGCGCCGCCGAGGCCATCGAGGGCAAGGACCCCTTCGACGTGCTCGTCGTCGGCGCCGGCCCGGCCGGGTTCTCCGCGGGCATCTACGCCGCCCGCAAGGGCATCCGCACCGGCGTCGTCGGCGAGCGGCTCGGCGGGCAGGTGCTCGACACGATGGCCATCGAGAACCTCATCTCCGTGCCCTACACCGAGGGTCCGAAGCTCGCCGCCGCGCTCGAGCAGCACGCCGCCGAGTACGAGATCGACGTGATGGGCCTGCAGCGCGCGGCCAAGCTCGTGCCGGCGGACTCCGAGGATGGGCTGCACACCGTCGAGCTGGCCGGCGGCGCGCACGTCCGGGGCCGCGCCGTCGTCCTGGCGACCGGCGCCCGCTGGCGGCACGTGGGGGTCCCGGGCGAGCAGGAGTACCGCAACAAGGGCGTCACCTACTGCCCGCACTGCGACGGACCGCTGTTCAAGGGCAAGCGGGTCGCCGTCATCGGCGGCGGCAACTCCGGCGTCGAGGCGGCCATCGACCTGGCCGGCGTCGTCGACCACGTCACGCTCGTCGAGTTCGACGACCGGCTGCGGGCCGACGACGTGCTGCAGCGCAAGCTGCACAGCCTGGCCAACGTCGACGTCGTCCTCTCGGCGGCGACCACCGAGGTGCTCGGCGACGGCAGCCGCGTGACCGGGCTGACCTACACCGACCGGCCCTCCGGCGAGAGCCGCGAGCTGCAGCTGTCCGGCGTCTTCGTGCAGATCGGCCTGCTGCCCAACACCGAGTGGCTGGAGGGCAGCGTCGAGCTGACCCGGCGCGGCGAGATCGTGGTCGACGAGCGCGGTGCCACCTCCGTGCCGGGCGTCTTCGCCGCCGGCGACTGCACCACGGAGCCGTACAAGCAGATCGTGACGGCGATGGGCACCGGCTCGACCGCGGCGCTCAGCGCGTTCGACCACCTCATCCGGGTGACCGCGCCCGCCGGGGAGCCGGCTCCGGCCTGACCCCCGGCAGCACGGCGAGCGGGGCCGGTGCGGACATCCGTCCGCACCGGCCCCGCTCGTTCCCCCGGACCGGGTGCTGCGTCCCCCCGTGCGTCGCAGAACCCCGGTCGTTCCCTGCTCCCCGCGGGCCCGGTTCCCCCCGGCCGGCTGCTCCGTCCCCCCGTGCACCGGAGACGCCGGCCGAACCGGACCCGCGAGGTGCGGCTCTACCGCGCGGCGCCGTCGCGCTGCACCGCGGTGAAGGTGAAGTCCAGCGCGCTGGAGGCGCCGCCCACCGACCCACCGCTCGCCGTCGCGGGCAGCGCCGCGGTGAGCAGCAGGTGGTCCACGCCGCCGGGGGCGAGGCTGTCCAGACCGGGCAGCGTCGCGTCGAGCAGGATCCGGCCCGAGTACAGCGTCGAGGAGGCGCCCGAGCAGGTCCAGGCGCCGTCGACCTTGGCCCAGTCCACCGAGCAGTCGCGCACGGTGAGCTGCAGCCCGTCGGCCGGATCGGCGTCCAGCGCGCTGGAGGTCGTGGCCCGGGAGGCCAGCGAGATCCGCGAGAGCGCCGAGGTGCCGTCGTTGACCAGGTCGACCGGGCTGCTCTCCGAGTCACCGGCCAGGAAGCCGCCGTTCGGGAACAACGACAGCGTCGCCGCGCCGGCGCCCTTCGCCAGGTCGATCGACACCACGCCGGTCGCGGTGGTGGTGACCACCGGGCTGGTGCTGTCGGTGAAGGTGCCGTAGGTGGCGAGGCCGGCGACGGCGCCGGTGACACCCAGGACGGCGACCGACGCGGCCACGCGGGCACGGTTCCGGCGTCGACGGGCGGCCGGAGCGGTCTGGACGGTCACTGCGCTTCTCCCTCGGTCTGCTCGTCGGCGGGCGTTCCCGGCGACAGGGACGACTCTGGCGGCCCTTCCTCAGCTGTCCCGCCCGGCAGCCGCAAGGTCGGCGCAAGATGAGCGGGGCGACGGTTCCGGCCCGGCCGGGGAAGCGAGGGGCGCGCCCCGGCGTTGCCGAGTCGTGAGCAGTCGCGCGGTGGACGTCGTGGTGATCGGCGGGGGGCAGGGCGGCCTGAGCACGGCGTACCACCTGGCCCGGCTCGGCGTCGCCCGGGACAGCGGCTTCGTCGTCCTCGACGCCGACGACGGCCCCGGCGGCGCCTGACGGCACCGCTGGCCCTCGCTCACCGTCGGCACGACCCACCGCGTGCACGACCTGCCCTTCCCCGGCCGCGGCGAGCAGCCGGCCGCCGAGGCGGTGCCCGCGTACTTCGCCGACTACGAGCGCCGTTTCGCCCTGCCGGTGCACCGGCCGGTGCGGGTCACGGCGGTCCGCCGGGACGGCGGGGGCTTCCGCGTCGAGACCTCCGCCGGGACCTGGTCCGCCCGCGCCGTGGTCAGCGCGACCGGCACCTGGACCCGGCCGTTCGTGCCGCGCTACCCCGGTCAGGAGACCTTCCGCGGGCGGCAGCTGCACACCGTGGACTACCGCTCGGCCGCGGAGTTCGCCGGGCGGTCGGTGGTCGTGGTCGGCGGCGGCGCCTCGGCGTTGCAGCTGCGCGGCGAGATCAGCGAGGTCGCCTCGACGACGTGGGTGACGCGCCGGCCGCCGGTCTGGCGCGCGGGTCCGTTCGACGAGGCCGCCGGCCGCGAGGTCGTCGCGCGGGTGGCCGCGGCGGTCCGGGAGGGCCGCTCGCCGGGCAGCGTCGTCGGGAACACCGGGCTCGTCGTCACCCCCTGGATCGACGCGGCCCGCGAGCGCGGCGTCCTCGAGCGGCTGCCGGTGTTCGACCGCATCACCCCCGACGGCGTCGCCTGGGACGACGGCCGCGCCGTCCGTGCCGATGCCATCCTCTGGGCCACCGGCTTCCGCGCCGCCGTCGCCCACCTCGCACCCCTGCACCTGCGGGCTCCCGGCGGCGCGATCCCCGTCGACGGCACGCGGGTGGCCGGCGAGCCGCGGCTGCACCTGGTCGGCTACGGCCCGACGGCGAGCACCATCGGCGCGAACCGGGGCGGCCGCGCCGCCGCCGTCGACCTGGCCCGCGAGCGCGGGGTGGCACGCGCCGCCGCCTGACCGCGGCACGCCGGGCCGTCGGCCCCCGGGACGGGAGTCGGGGACGGATGGGGGGCCGGTCAGGGCCGTCCCGGATGTACCGGGCGGACGGCGCCCGCGAGCCTCGACGGCATGACCGCCTCAGCCCCGCCCCGGACGGCCGCGCCGTGATCGTCGCCCGGGAGCTCACCAAGACCTACGGCACGCGGACCGCCGTCGACGGGATCTCGTTCACCGTCGAGCCCGGCCGCGTCACCGGCTTCCTCGGCCCCAACGGCGCCGGGAAGTCCACGACCATGCGCATGCTCCTCGGCCTGGACCGGCCGACCCGGGGCAGCATCACCGTCAACGGGCACCGCTACGTCGACTCCCCGGCCCCGCTGCGCGAGGTCGGTGCCCTGCTCGAGGCCCGCGCCCTGCACCCCGGCCGGACCGCCCGCGACCACCTGCGCTGGCTGGCCGCCAGCAACGCGCTGCCGATCTCCCGCGTCGACGAGGTCCTCGGCCTGGTCGGCCTGGACAGCGTCGCCGGCCAGCGGGTCGGCCGGTTCTCCCTCGGCATGGGCCAGCGGCTCGGCATCGCCGTCGCGCTGCTCGGCGACCCGGCCGTCGTCGTCCTCGACGAACCGGTCAACGGGCTGGACCCCGAGGGCATCCGCTGGGTCCGCACGCTGGCCCGGGAGCTGGCGGCCGAGGGCCGCACCGTGTTCGTCTCCAGCCACCTGATGGCCGAGATGGCGCTCACCGCCGAGCACCTGGTCGTCATCGGCCGCGGGCGGGTGCTGGCCGACTGCGCGACCGCCGACTTCATCGCCCGGCACGCCGCCGCCCACGTGCGGGTCCGCAGCCCGCAGGTCGCGGACCTGGCCGCGCTGCTGCGCCGCTCCGGCGCGGAGGTGGCCGCCGACGGCGCAGAGCTGCGCGTCCGGGGCCTGGACACCACCGGCGTCGGCGACCTCGCCGGCGCGCACGGACTCGTCCTGCACGAGCTGACGCTGGTGCAGTCGTCCCTGGAGGACGCCTTCATGACCCTCACCGCCGAGAGCGTCGAGTACGGCACCGCCCCCGCGGGAGCCGCGCGATGACCGCCGCCGTGGCCGACCGGACCGCCGTCGCCCGCACCCGCGCCCCCGGGTTCGGCGACGTCCTCCGGGCCGAGTGGATCAAGTTCTGGTCGGTGCGTTCCACCGCCTGGTCGGTGGGCACGCTGTTCGTGCTCGGCGCCGGCCTGACCGTGCTCGTCTGCGCGACGAGCGCCGACTGGCTGGCCAGCGGTGAGGCCGACGAGTCACCCGCCTCGTTCGTCACCTGGGGGCTGATGATCGCCCAGGTCACCGCCGTCGTCCTCGGCACGCTGGCGGCGACCAGCGAGTACGGCACGGGGATGATCCGCGCGACGCTGGCCGCCGTACCGCGGCGCGGGCCGGTCCTCGCCGCCAAGGCGGTCGTGCTCGCCGGCACCCTGGTCGTGGCCGGAACGGTCACCGCGTTCGCCGGCTACCTCGGGGGCAATGCGTTCCTCTCCGCCGAGGGGATCGGGCTGTCCCTGTCCGACGACGGCGTGCTGCGCTCGCTGGTCGGCAGCGGCCTGTACCTGGCCGGGCTGGGACTGCTCTCGATGGCCGTGGGGCTGCTCGTCCGGCACACCGCCGCGGCGCTGTCGACCGTGCTCGCCCTGGTGTTCGTCGTGGGGACCATGGCGTTCCTGCTGCCCGGCGCCTGGGGCGAGTGGGTGGCCAAGGTGCTGCCGGGCAACGCGGGCTCGGCGGTGACCACCCCCGTGTCGTTCAACCCGGAGCTGCTCGGGCCCTGGACGGGGTTCGCCGTCTTCGCCGCGGAGGTGGCGGCGCTGCTCGCGGTGGCCGCCTGGGCCTTCTCCCGCCGGGACGCCTGACCGAGGACCCCGGACTCCTGGTGCTCGGCGCGCGCCTCGGGACGGCGGCCGGCGGTGGGACAGTGGGCGGGTGACCGCCCCCGATGACCTCACCGCCGGCCGCGACCGCGCCGACGACCTGCTGCGCCGGCTCGAGGAGTCGCAGGACTCCGCCACGGCCCTGCTCGCGGAGCTCACCGAGGTCCGCGACCTCGCCTTCCTCGGGGCGGGGTTGACCGCGGTCGCCCGCGCGGAGGGGCGCCGGCTGCCGCCGGCCCAGCGGGCCCAGGCCGCCACCCGCCAGGTGCACCTCGGCGTGCTGCGCGACCGCAACCGCACCGACCCCGAGGGACTGCGGGTGTGGCTGCTGCGGGCCGCCGAAGAGGTCCAGCTGCTGCGCCGGCTGCGGGCGGCCGCCGACCGCCTGGCCGGCTGATGAAGGACCTCCCTGCCCCCCACCGCTCGCGGGCTCGCGGCGGGCCCCTGCAGGGAGGCCGACATCACGGACCCCGTGAGCCCGCTGGCGCGTACGGGCGGGTGGCCGCCACGGCGAGCGGGCCGGCCATGACGAGGACGGCGGCGACCAGGACGTAGGTCCACGACAGCCCCAGCCCGGCGGCCACCCAGCCCAGTGCGAGGGCACCGAGCGCGGTGCCGGCGTCGAAGGACGCGTTCCACATCGAGCTGGCCGTCGTCGCCCCCGCGGGACCGGAGCGGGCGAAGGCGGTGAGCAGCGTCAGGTTCTGCACCGAGCCGTAGCAGGCGCCGAACAGGGCGGCCGCGGCCAGCACCCAGCCGTCGCCCCACGCCAGGCCCCCGCCGAGCAGTGCAATGCCCACCGCGCCGACCGCCAGCCCGAGCGGCAGGAGCAGGCGCGTGCCCAGCCGGTCGGCGAGCATCCCGACCCGCCAGCGCGCCACGGCCGTGGTGACCCCCATGACCAGCAGGGCGACGGTGGCCAGCCAGCCGTCCGGCCGCTCGATCGGCAGGAAGGTGACCACCCCGCCTCCGGCCAGGGTGACCACCAGCAGCACCAGGGCGGGTGCGAGCGACGCGCCGACCGCCCGCCGCCCGGCCCCGCCGCCCGGCGAGGGCGCCGGCGGGGTCGCGGTGCGCACGAGCGCGGGCAGGAACAGCAGCCCGAGCAGCGGGAGGGCGGCCAGCCACGCCAGCCAGCCGGCGTGCCCGGCCAGCACCAGGGCCACCCCGGCGGGGACGGCGACCAGGTTGGGTACGGCGATGGCCAGGCCGTACAGGCCGATGGACTCGCCGCGGCGCTCGGGCGGGGCCACCGCCGCGGCCAGGAGGGCACCGAGGACGGTGATGATGCCGAAGCCGACGCCGCGCACCGCCGACAGCCAGGACAGCCAGACCAGCCCGTCCCCGAGGGCGTACAGCGGCGAGGGCAGCCCGATCGCCACCAGGCCGGCGGCCAGCACCGGGCCGACGCCGAACCGCGCGGTCAGGGCCGGCACCGAGATCTGGGAGACGATGGTCACCAGCAGGAAGACCGCGGTGACGATCCCCGCCGTCGTCTCGCTCGCGCCGCCCTGGACGGCGTAGGTCGGCAGCGACGCCAGCGTGAGGCAGTAGCTGGCGAAGCCGAGCACCGTCACGGCCATCAGCGCGCGCATCGCCGGCCGCCGCAGCAGCGACCTCCGCTCGGCCGCGTCCGCCGCCGTGCCCGCCGCCCTGCCGCCGTCCATGTCCGTCCGCCCTCCCCCGGGCGCCGTCGCCCGCCGAGCAGCATGACCCGCCCGGCGCCCGGCGGTCCGCGCGGGTGGGCGCACAACGCCCCGGTGTGGAGTGCGACGGCGCAGGTTTCCTGCGCCGTCGCACTCCACCTCAGCCCATGTGCGGGTGGCGGTGGTCGGTGGGCGGCACGAACGTCTCCTTGACCACGCGGGTGCTCGTCCAGCGCAGCAGGTTCTGCGCCGCGCCGGCCTTGTCGTTCGTGCCCGAGGCGCGCCCGCCGCCGAACGGCTGCTGGCCGACGACGGCGCCGGTGGGCTTGTCGTTGACGTAGAAGTTCCCGGCCGCGAAGCGCAGGAAGCGCTGTGCGTGCGCGATCGCCGCCCGGTCCTGCGCGATCACCGCCCCGGTGAGGGCGTACGGCGCGACCGACTCCATCTGGGCGAGCACCGTGTCGTAGTCGGCGTCGTCGTAGACGTGGACGGCGAGCACCGGCCCGAAGTACTCGGTGGTGAAGACGTCGTGCTCCGGGTCGGAGCCCTCGACGACCGTCGGGCGGACGAAGTAGCCCTCGGCGTCGTCGCAGGTGCCGCCGGCGACGACGGTGAGCGCGTCGTCGGACCGCGCCCGGTCCAGCACACCGGAGAGCCGGTCGAACGAGCGGCGGTCGATGACCGCGCCCAGGAAGTTCGACAGGTCGGTGACGTCGCCCATCGCCAGCGACTCGGTGGTGGCGACCAGGTCGTCGCGCAGCCGCGCCCAGACGCTGCGCGGCACGTAGGCGCGCGAGGCCGCCGAGCACTTCTGCCCCTGGTACTCGAACGCCCCGCGGACCAGCGCGGTGTGCAGCACGTCGAGGTCGGCCGAGGGGTGCGCGACGACGAAGTCCTTGCCCCCGGTCTCCCCCACCACCCGCGGGTAGCCGCGGTAGCCGGCGATGTTCTCCCCGACGGTGCGCCACAGGTGCTGGAACACCCGCGTCGAGCCGGTGAAGTGGATGCCGGCGAGGTCGGGGTCGGCCAGCACGACCTCGGAGACCGCGACGCCGTCCCCGGTCACCAGGTTGACCACCCCCGGCGGCAGGCCGGCCGCCTCGAGCAGCCGGAGCAGGAAGTGCGCGGCGAACTGCTGGGTCGGCGCGGGCTTCCAGACCACCGTGTTGCCCATCAGCGCCGGCGCCGTCGGCAGGTTGCCGGCGATGGCGGTGAAGTTGAACGGGGTGACCGCGTAGACGAAGCCCTCCAGCGGCCGGTGGTCGATCCGGTTCCACGTGCCCGGCGCCGACGCCGGCTGCTCGGCGAGCAGCTCGCGCGCGAAGTGCACGTTGTAGCGCCAGAAGTCGATCAGCTCGCAGGCGCTGTCGATCTCGGCCTGCTGCGCGGTCTTGCTCTGGCCGAGCATGGTGGCGGCGTTCAGCGTCTGCCGCCACGGCCCGGCCAGCAGGTCGGCGGCCTTGAGGAAGACGGCGGCGCGGTCGTCGGCGGACAGGTCGCGCCAGCCGGGGGCGGCCTCCTTCGCGCAGCGGACGGCGTCGGCCGCGTCGGCGGAGGTGGCGTGCGCCGACGTCCCGAGGACGGCGGCGTGCCGGTGCGGCTGGACGACGTCGAAGCGCTCGCCGCCCGCCATCCGCTGCTCGCCGCCGATCGTGGCGGTCAGCTCCAGCGGCTCGGCGGCGAGCTCGGCCAGCCGGGCCTCCAGCGCCGCCCGCTCGGCAGAGCCGGGGGCGTAGCCGAGCACCGGCTCGTTGCGCGGCGGGGGGACGCGGGTGACGCCGTCCACGGGGCCTCCTCCATCGGGGTCGGTTGCCGCCGAAGTGGCCACTTCGGCGGATCAGCGGGTGGTGGCGAGGGAACGCAGGAAGAAGCGCAGGTTGGCCGGCCGCTCGGCCAGGCGGCGCACGAGGTAGCCGTACCAGTCGGCGCCGTAGGGCACGTAGGCCCGCACGCGCACGCCGTCGGCGGCCAGCCGGGCCTGCTCGGCGGGGCGGATGCCGTAGAGCATCTGCACCTCCCAGGAGTCCGGCGCCCGCCCGTACTGCCCGGCCAGCCGCCGGGCGAGCGCCACCATCCGCGGGTCGTGGCTGCCGACCATCGGGTACCCGCCACCGCGCATCAGGACGCCGAGGCAGCGGGCGTAGGAGCCGTCCACGGCGGCCCGGTCGACGTGGGCCACCGCGGGCGGCTCGTCGTAGGCACCCTTGACCAGCCGCACCCGCGATCCGGGGACGGCGAGGGCGGCGACGTCGTCCTCGGTGCGCAGCAGCGCGGCCTGCAGGACGGCGCCGGTGCGCGGGTGGTCCCGGCGCAGCTCGGCGAGCACCCGCAGCGTGGAGTCCACCGTCGACGACTCCTCCATGTCGAGCGTGACGGTGGTGCCGATCGCCGTCGCCGCCTCGACGACCGGCCGGACCAGCTCCAGCGCCACCTCCTCGCCCCCGGGCAGGGCCTGGCCGAACGCCGAGAGCTTCACCGAGACCTCGGCGTCCCCGCCGAGGCCGAGCGGAGCGAGCCCCTCGAGGGCGGCGAGGTAGGCGTCGCGGGAGCGCCGGGCGAGGTCCCGGTCGGTCACGTCCTCCCCGAGGTGGTCGAGGGTGACGGCGATGCCCGAGCTGGTGAGCCGGCGGACGGCGGTCAGCGCGTCGTCCAGCGTCTCCCCGGCGACGAAGCGGTCGACCACCCGGCGGGTGGCGGGCACGCCGACCAGCGCCCGGCGCAGGGCCGGCCGGCGGGACGCGGCCAGCAGGGCTGCCTTCGTACCGGTCACGGGCGCCTCCGGCGGGTGGTTCCGACGCCGTCGACGCTAGGTCGGGGACGCGTGCCGGGCCAGCCACGCGCGTACGGGCTCCGGGACCCGGCCACGCGACGGTCCGCGCCGCCGGGCGGCCGTCCCCCTCGTGGTGGTGGCACGACACAACCGGTCGTGCCCGCACCGGCGCGCCCCGGAGCTCCCGGTGACCTACCCTCGACAGACAACTGGGAGGAGAGGCGTTGCCTCGAGACACGGGGGGCGACGCCGACGTCCTCACGGTGCTGCGGTCAGCCACGGCCGCCGAGCACGAGCGGGTCGAGGAGACCCTCGGCCTGATGGACCCGGCGCTGACGCGGGAGCGGCTGGCGACCGTGCTGGAGTTCATGCACGGGTTCTGGGTGTCCGCCGAGCAGGGCCTGGACGACTGGGCCGGCCGCGAGCCCGAGGCCGCGGCGCAGCTCCGATGGGACCGGCGCCGGCGGGCCGGCCTGTTCGCCGCCGACCTCACGGCCCTCGGCCGCCCGGACGACGCACCCGGCTGCCCCGACCTGCCGCCCGTCGCCGACACCGACGAGGCCCTCGGCCGGATGTACGTGCTCGAGGGCTCGACGCTGGGCGGGACCTTCATCGACCGCCACCTCGCGGCCCTCCCCGAGCTGTCCGGCGGCGCCCGGCTGCGCGCCTTCAGCCCCTACGGCGAGGACACCGGCGCGATGTGGCACGCCTTCCGGCGGGCCACCCGCGCGCACGTGGCCGGCGGCGGGGACGCCGACCGCCTCGTCGGCGCGGCCCGGACCACCTTCACCGCGCTGGCCGACTGGTGCGGACCGGCGAGGCTGCCCGCGTGAACGGGGAGGTGGAGCTCCTCCCCCCGGGCACGACGATCGATCTCGGCAACTGCGAGCGCGAGCCCATCCACGTGCCCGGGAGCATCCAGCCGCGCGGGGTGCTGCTCACCGTCGACGAGCCGGGCCAGGTGGTCCGGCAGGTCTCGCGGAACCTGGCCGACCTGGTCGGCGTCGCCTGGGAGGACGCGCTGGGCCGGCCGCTGGCCGAGGTCGTCGGCGTGCCGGCGGCCGAGGCGGTCGCCCGGTCGGCCAGCGCCTTCGGCGACCTGCGGGAACGCAACCCGGTCGAGCTGACCCTCGATGTGGACGGCGCCCCGGTGCCGGTCGACGCGATCCTCCACCGCGTCCTGCTGCGGCAGGCCGGGGACGTGCCCGGCGGTGACCTCCCGGCGGCGACCGCGCTGGTCGTGGAGCTGGAGCCGGCCCGCGGGCCGCGGCCGTTCTCCTTCCCCAACACCTACCGGGCGGTCCGCGGCACCGTGTCCGAGCTCAACCGGGCCGCGACGCTGCAGGACCTCTACGACATCACCGCGCGGGCGGTGCGCTCGCTCACCGGCTTCGACCGCGTGATGGTCTACCGCTACGACGCCGACTACAACGGCGAGGTCGTGGCCGAGGCGCGAGCGGAGTCCGTGCCCAACTCCTTCCTCGGCCTGCACTACCCGGCGTCGGACATCCCGGCCCAGGCGCGGGCGCTGTACGAGAGGAACTGGATCCGGCTGATCTCCGACGTCGGGTACGTACCGGCGCCGATCGAGCCGGTCACCCACCCGGCCACCGGGGAGCCGCTGGACCTCACCCACTCGACGCTGCGCAGCGTCTCGCCGATCCACGTCGAGTACCTGCAGAACATGGGCGTGCGCGCCTCCATGTCGATCTCGCTGCTGCGCGAGGAGCGGCTGTGGGGGCTCATCGCCTGCCACCACTACGCGGGCCCGCACGCACCGCCCTTCGCGACCCGGGCCGCCGCGGAGTTCCTCGGGTCGGCCCTGTCGCTGCGCCTGGTCGACCGCCAGTCCGAGGAGGAGGTGCACCGCGCGCTGCAGGTCCGCTCCACGCTGGCCTGGCTCACCGCGGCCACCCTCGACGAGGACCGCGCACTCACCGACTCGCTGCTCGGTTCCCCCAGCCTGCTCGACCTGCTCCCCGCCGACGGCGTGAGCGTCTGCCTGCAGGGCACCGCCGGAAGCCGGGGCGCGCCGCTGCCGGAGGGACTCGCCGCCCGGATCGCCGCGTGGGCGGCCGGTCGCGGGGAGGACGTCGTCGCCGCCGACGCGCTGGCCGCCGTCGCCCCGGAGCTGGGCGCACCGGCCGACGTCGCCTGCGGCGTGCTCGTGCTGCCGCTGCCGGAGGGGCAGTACCTGCTGTGGCACCGCGGCGAGGCCGTCCGGCACATCGACTGGGGCGGCGACCCGCACAACAAGGCGATCGCCGAGCGCGAGGGCGACGAGGTCCGCCTCAGCCCGCGCAAGTCCTTCGACCGCTGGCGGGAGACCGTCCGCGGCCGGTCCGAGCCGTGGACCCCGCAGCAGGTCGCCGAGGCCACCGAGCTGCGGACCCACCTGCTCGAGGCGATGTACGCCCGGCAGCGCAGCATCGTGCGCGCCGCCGAGACCCTGCAGCGGAGCCTGCTCACCGCGCCGCCGCGTCGTCCCGACCTGCAGGTGGCCGTGCGCTACGTGCCGGCCGCGCGCGAGGCGCAGGTCGGCGGCGACTGGTACGACGTCTTCACCCAGCCCGACGGCTCCACCGTGCTGGTGATCGGCGACGTCGTCGGGCACGACACCGCCGCGGCGGCCGACATGGCCCAGCTGCGCGGGCTGCTGCGCGGCATCGCCTACGACAGCGCCGAGACCCCGGCCGGCGTGCTGGGCCGGCTCGACGCCGCCATCGCGGGACTGGGGCTCGGCGCCCTGGCCACCGTGCTCGTCGCCCGGCTGACCCCGGTCGGCGGCGGCCGGGTCGCCGTCACCTGGTCCAGCGCCGGGCACCTGCCGCCGGTGGTCGTCCCGCCCGGTGACACCGTGCGGCTGCTGGACGGCGGCCGCCCGGGCCTGCTGCTCGGCGTCCGCCCCGGCACGCCGCGGACCGACGCCGACGTCGTGCTCGCCGACGGCTCCACGCTGCTGCTGTACACCGACGGCCTCGTCGAGCGCCGCGACCAGCTGTTCGACACCGGCGTCGAGCGGCTGGTCGCGG
>NZ_JBJNRJ010000077.1:13138-18699 GCF_046233715.1 Trujillonella humicola
CCCCCCAACGGTTGCGCACCCCCGGCGGGGCGCGGGGGCCGCCCCCGCACGACGAACTGCGCGGCGCACCGGTCGAGGCGGTCTGCGACGGCGTCCTCGACCGGCTGGTCCCCGACGGCACGGACGACGACGTCGCCCTGGTCGCCGTCCGGCTGGACGACGCCGGCCGCGCGCGCTGAACCTCCGGCGCGCCGGCCGGCGCTAGCCGGCGCGGAACTCCGCGTCCAGGCCGTCGTCCTGCGGGCCCCCCTCGGCGGGCAGCGGCGCCTCGTCCTCGGCCGCGCGCAGCTCGGCGTCCGGGGAGGGGCGGTCGGCGTCGTCCACGCCCCGCTGGAGCTCGGCCAGCAGCCGCTGCTCGTCGGGGCGCAGGTCACCGGCGCCGAGGTGCTCCCCGGGCCGGCCGGCGTCGGTGCCGCTGGCCATGCCGGAGTCGGGCAGGTCGGGCTCGGTCGTCTCGGGTCCGGTCATCACGACCTCCTCAGCGCGGGAAGTTGGGCTCGAGCCGCGGCACGATCTGCATCTCCGGCACGAACGCCGACGGGTGCAGGGTGACCAGGTACCGCACCATCTCGGCGACCGCGGCCGGCGGCATCATCAGGTGCGGCGGGATCCCCCACTGCTCCATCATCGGGGTGTCCATCGCCGCCGGGATCACGGCCTGCACGCGGCACGGGAACGGCCGCTCGGTGCCGTCGCCGGCCCGCGTGGCCTTCTCCCGCAGCTCCCGCTGGATGCACCGGGTGGCGTTGAGGAAGCCCGCCTTCGAGCCGTTGTAGGCGATCGCGCCGCTGCCGGAGGTGATCGCCGACAGGCTGACGACGTGCACGACGTCGGCGGTGCGGCCCTCGGGCAGGTGCTGCACCCGCTTCACGAACTCGCTGGTGAGGAAGATCGGGCCCTCGCAGTTCACCGCCTGCACGCGCCGGTAGTCGGCCAGGTCGATGTCGGTGACGTACCCGGGCCGGTCGATGCCGGCGACGTTGGCCAGGACGTCGAACGCGTCGCCGTGCTGCTCGAACAGCTGCGCGACGACCGCCCTGCGGCTGGCGTCGTCGGTCACGTCCAGGGCGACGACGTCGGCCTTCCCGCCGGCCTCGCCGACCAGCTGCGCCGTCCGCTCGCTGCCCGCGGCGTCGATGTCGGCGATCGCCACGTGCGCACCGGCCTCGGCCAGCGCGAGGCAGGTGGCCCGCCCCAGCCCGCTGGCGCCTCCGGTGACGAGCGCGACCCGCCCGTCCAACGACCCACTGCCGGCCATCCACGCCTCCGTCTCTCCTGTGCGCCGCGGAGATCACGGCGCCCGGCCAGCCTCGCCGATCCCGGGAGGGTTCGCAGGTCGGACGCCGTCCGCGTGCAGAAGTGCACTTCTGCCCGGCGCAGAAGTGCACTTCTGCCCCGGGCGGAATGGCGCTTCTGCCCGTCGGCGGGAGCTCAGGCCGGATGCGCCCAGACGTCGGCGAGCGTGACGCTCTCCAGGGCCCGGTCGTCCAGCAGCGCCGTCAGCTCGTCGAACACGGTGGTGACCGTGGCGTGGTTGGCGTGCCCGATGACGATCGACCCGGCGGCGAACCAGCGCCGGGCCGCGGCCAGCAACTCGTCGGCGGTGAGGACGCGGTGGTCGGCGAGGGTGCCCTCCCACATCGCGACGGTCGGGTGCCCGCAGTCGGCGGCGATGCGGTCGACCCGCTCGTCGCGGCTGCCGTAGGGCGGCCGGAAGAACGGCGTCCGCCCGGCGCCGAAGGTGTCGGCGAGGAAGCGGCGGTTGCGGGTGATCTCCGCCGCGACCGCCGCGTCGTCCAGGGTGCGCAGGTCGGGGTGGGACCAGGTGTGGTTGCCCAGCGCCACCTGGCCGGACTCGACCAGCGGTCGCAGGGCCTGGGCGTGGTCGGTCCAGGAGCGGTAGCAACCGTTGGGGAAGAAGGTCAGCCGCAGCCCGGTCTCGGCGGCCAGTGCGGTGAAGGCGCCGACCACCGCCGGGTTCGTCCCGTCGTCGATGGTGAGCGCGATCCGCGCGCCGTCCCCGGGCAGCCGGTCGACCACGCCCCGTGGCGGGAGCAGGGTCCCGGGCGGCTGGGCGGCCGCGGGTGCCACCAGCCGGCCCCGCGCCACGAGCTCGCGCGGCTCCTCGACCAGCCCGGCGGTGCCGCGGCCGACCGCGGCACCGAGCACTCCCGCGGCCAGCACCAGGACGAATCGGCGGCGCTCCACGCGGCGGGACGCTAGGAGGGGCGCCGGGCGCGTCCCGGCCAGCGACACCCCGCCGTCCGCGCGCCCGCCACGTCCGGTAGCCCCCCGCTCACCGCCGAAGTGGCCACTTCGGCGGGAGCATGGCGCACGACCGAACCGCCGACGTGGCTACTTTGGCGGTGAGGGGGCGGGATCAGGCGGCGGGGGCCAGGCCGGCGGCCTCGATCAGCCGCGCCTGCTCCCGGCACCAGGGTGACCACGCGTCGCCCTCGCTCTCCTGCCGGGCCCGGAACGCCGGCCAGCCCAGCAGCTCCCAGGCACCCACCTCGCCGGGGTCGGGCGCCGGGTCGCCGGTGAAGCGGCCGAGGTAGACCGGGCAGACCTCGTTCTCCACGACGCCGCGGAACTCGGCGCGGTAGCGGTACCCCGGCAGGGCAGGGCGCAGGTCGGTCACGCCGAGCCCGAGCTCGAAGGCGGCGCGGCGGGCGATCGCGGCGCCGTCGTCCTCGTCGGGGCCGGGGTGGCCGCAGACGGTGTTGGTCCACATCCCGGGGAACGTCTGCTTGCTCTCGGCGCGGCGGGTGACGAGCAGCCGGCCGTCGGCGGCGAAGAGGTAGGCCGAGAACGCCCGGTGCAACGGGGTCTCCCCGTGGTGCACCAGCGGCTTGGGCAGGGTGCCGATCGCGGTCCCGTCGTCGTCGACCAGCACGATCAGCTCCTCGCTCACGCCGACCATGATCCCCGAAGGAGGGCCGGCGTGCCGGGACGGGCGGGGTCGGGCACTGTTCGGGCATGGACAGCTTCCGCCGCGAGGGAATGGAGTTCGACGTCCGGGACGCCGGGCCGGCCGACGGCGAGCCGGTGGTGCTGCTGCACGGGTTCCCGCAGGACCGCACCGCCTACGACCGGTTGGCGCCCGTGCTGCACGGGGCCGGGCTGCGCACGCTCGCTCCCGACCAGCGCGGCTACTCGCCCGGCGCCCGCCCGACCGCACGCTCGGACTACCGGCTGCGGGAGACCGCGCAGGACGTGCTCGCGCTGCTCGACGCGGCCGGGCTGGAGTCGGCGCACGTCGTGGGGCACGACTGGGGCGGGATCGTCGGCTGGGCGCTCGGCGCGTGGTACCCCGAGCGGGTGCGCACCCTGACCGCCCTCTCGGTGCCCCACCCCGCCGCGATGGCCAAGTCCCTGGTCACCAGCGACCAGGCGCTGCGCAGCTACTACATGGCGCTGTTCCAGCTGCCGCTGCTCCCCGAGCGGCTCGTCCTCGCCGGCCGGGGAGCCGCCCTGCGCCGCACGCTCCGGCGCGGCGGGCTGCCGGACGAGGCGGTCGACCACTACGTGCAGCGGATGCGCGAGCCGGGGGCGCTGACCGCGGCGCTCAACTGGTACCGCGCGCTGCCCTTCGGGGCGCGCGACGCCGTCGGCCGGGTCCGCGTGCCGACGCTGCACCTTTGGAGCACGGAGGACGCCTTCCTCGGCCGGGCGGCCACCGAGGCGACCCGGCAGTACGTGACCGGCCCCTACCGGCTCGAGGTGCTCGAGGGCGTCTCCCACTGGATCCCCGAGCTCGCCGCCGCGCGCACCGCCGAGCTGGTGATCGCGCACGTCCGCACAGAGCGGTGAGCGCTCGGGGTGGCCCCCTGCAGGGGCCCGACGCGAGCTCGCGAGCGGCGGGGGGCAGGGGGTCCTTCGACTACCCCGCCGGTCCCCGCACGGTGCCCACCCGCCTGCGCGAGCGCGTCGGCTACGACCGCGCCGCCGTGCACGCCGTCCTGGACGAGGCGGTGGTCTGCCACGTCGGGTTCGTCGTCGACGGCCGGCCGGTGGTGTTGCCCCAGCTGCACGCCCGCGTCGGCGACACCCTGTACCTGCACGGGTCGACCGGGGCACGGGCCCTGCGCGCGGCCGCCGCGGGGCTCGACGTCTGCGTCACGGTCACCCTCGTCGACGGGCTGGTGCTCGCCCGCTCCGCCTTCCACCACTCGGTCAACTACCGCTCGGTGGTCGCGCACGGGACCGCGACGGTGGTGACCGACCCGGCGGAGAAGTCCGCCGCGCTGGCGGCGCTCGTCGACGCGGTGCTGCCCGGGCGCGGCGCCGGCAGCCGCCCACCGGACCGGCGGGAGCTGGCCGCGACCACCGTGCTCGCGCTGCCGCTGGCGGAGGTCTCGGTCAAGGTCCGCACCGGCCCGCCGTCCGACGACGACGAGGACCTGGGGCTGCCGCACTGGGCCGGCGTCCTGCCGCTGCGGACGGTGGCGGGCCTCCCCGAACCGGCGCCCGACCTCGCCCCCGGCATCGGCCTGCCGGAGCACGTGCGCGACTGGCACCGCTGAGGGCGCGGAGGAGGTCGGTGGGCGTCACGCCCACCGATCACCCCGCGGCTACGCGACGTGGTGGGCGGGGTCCGCGGCCACGCCGACGTGGGCACCCAGCGTGCGGGACGTCGACGCCGGCACCCGCAGCGGGACGGTGCACCCTCCGCAGTGCACCGTGTCCCCGGGCAGCACGTCGGTGTCGGTGGTGGCCGCGCAGTGCGGGCACCACACGCGCCGGAGGTCGGCGCCGGTGAGCGCGACCCGGATCTCCGCGTCGGCCATCCCGAGGCCCAGCGCCGCCTCCCGGGCGGCGCGGACGTCGTCCGCCGGGCCGGCGAGCATCAGCCCCCAGCCGGCCGGCGCCGCACGCACCATCCGCTCCAGCTCGGCCAGGCTGACGGTGTCGGCCCGCTGGGCGGCGGCCCAGGTGACCGGCGTGCTGGGCGGGACCTGCTGCACCCAGCGGCGGACCACCCGCATCCCGGCCGCCCCGAACGCGAGCATCCCGACGGCGTGGGCGGAGGGGTCGACGGCCGGTGGGGCCGCCTCGGTCGAGGGGGCCTGCGGCACACGCTGCGACATGGAGGCTCCGGGAGGACGGACGGCGGGAGGGCCCACGTTAGGGACCAAGGACCCTCACGGAGGTTACCGGATCGTTACTTCCCGTCCACAGCCCAGCACCGGCCGCTGCGGCCCGGCGCATGACCGTGGTCGGCCGGGGGCAGGGACGGCAGGTCCCGTCGCCCCACCACCCTGGAGGACCCGTGACCACCCGCACCCCCACCCGCTGGCGCCGCGCCGCCGTCGGCCTGGCCATCGCCGCCTCGGCCTTCTCCGTCGGCGCCTGCGGCGACGACGTCGTCGACGACGACATCCAGGAGGACGTCGAGCAGGGCGTCGACGACGTCGAGCGGGAGGTCGAGGAGGGCACGGACGGCGACGAGGACGGCTGAACCGCCGCGGGGGGGGGGGGGGGGGGGGGGGGGGGGGGGGGGGGGGGGGGGGGGGGGGGGGGGGGCGGCGGGGGGGGGGGGGGGGGGGGGGGGTGGGGGG
>NZ_JBJNRJ010000078.1:0-18569 GCF_046233715.1 Trujillonella humicola
GGGATCGGTCCGATATGGGGTGCCTTCGGGTGGTGCGGACGCGCCCCGGCTCACGGCATCCGGTCCCCGTCCAGGGACCGGTGGTGGCCCCGCTGCAGGGTCCCGCGCCGAGCTCGCGAGGCGTGGGGGGCAGCGGGGTCCTTCATCAGGCGGCGATCGCCTTGTCGTCGGCCGCGAAGCCGAAGAGCTTGTTGAGGTTGCCGCCCATGACCTTGGCTTTGTCCTCGTCGGACAGGCCCTCGAGCTCGTTCATGTACTCGATCGGGTCGTGCAGGCCCTCCGGGTGCGGGTAGTCCGACCCGAAGACGACGTTGTCGACGCCCATGGCCTCGATGACGCCGATCACGTCCTCCTCGAAGAACGGGTGGAGCATGATCGAGCGGCGCAGCGCGACGGTCGGGTCCTCGTCGAAGGCGCCCGGGTTGCGGCCGTAGACCTTCTCCATCGTGCCGAGGAGGGGCTTGAGCCAGGAGCTGCCGTTCTCCACCGGCATGAACCGGATGTCGGGGAACCGGGTGGCCAGGCCGTGGCCGACGATCGAGGCCACCGTGTCCTTGATGCCGCGGTACTCGGCCGAGACCAGGGCGTGGAAGCCCGAGTTCTTCACGAACGGCAGGTGCTCACCCTGGCGACCCTCCCACTCGTTGAGGTAGCGCGTCTGGCCGTCGTCCGAGGAGTGCATGCCGACGACGATCCCGGCCTCCTGGACGCGGGCCCAGAACGGGTCGTACTCCGGGAGGGCGAACGACCGGCGGCGGCCGTTGTAGCCGGGGACGGGAGCCGGCCGGATGAGGATGGCCTTGGCGCCGCGCTCGAGGACGTAGTCGAGCTCGGCCAGCGCCCTGTCCAGGACGGGCAGGGTGATGACCGGGGTCGGGAAGATCCGGTTCTCGTAGTTGAAGGTCCAGTGCTCGTGCATCCACTCGTTGAGCGCGTGCACCATCACGTGCGTGGCGTCCGGGTCGTCGGCGAGGCGCTCCTCCAGGAGGCTGGCCAGGGTCGGCCACATGACCGCGCGGTCCAGGCCCAGCTCGTCGAGGACCGGCAGCCGGTCGGCCGGGTTGAAGAACGCCGGCGGCGACTCGATGGTCTTGGGCGGCATGCCCTCGATGGTCTTGCGCTCCTCGTTCGTCACCTCGCCGAACGCGGTCTTGTTGCTCAGCGGCTTGTGCTTCGAGGAGGGGTTCTTGGCGCGGAACTCGAGCTCCAGGGCCCCGGGGGGCGCCACCTTGTTGAAGGTCGGGTTCGGGATGTACTCGCTGATCACGTTGCGCAGCGCGATCTTGGTGCGCCCGTTCACCTGCACGTACTTGACCAGGCCCGCGTACTCGGCCGGCAGGTACTTGGTGAAGGCGTCGGTGGTCTCGTAGAAGTGGTTGTCGGCGTCGAACACCGGGAAGTCGAGTCGTCGGGCCACGAGGCCCCTCCCTCATCGGTCGGATCGCGCGCCAGACCCGGGCGAGGGGATCTGGAGGGTCGCGCGGCTGAACAGCGGCGCCTCGAACGTATCGGTGCACTGAGTCACTTTCAAGGTCCTGAAAGTGATTCACGCAAAACTGTCGAACCATCGCTCCGGCACGTCCGCCCGCCGGGCCGCGGAGCCCGCGGCCCGGCCGGGACGGTCACGCCGCGACGGGCAGGGCGCCGCTGTCGGCCGGGAACCCGAGCAGCTGGTTGAGGTTGCCGCCCATGATCTTGGCCTGGTCCGCGACCGCGAGGCTGCCGATCTCGTCGATGAAGCTCGTCGGGTCGTGCAACCCCTCCGGGTGCGGGTAGTCCGACCCGAAGACGACGTTGTCCGCGCCGATCGCCTCGACCACGCCGAGGATGTCCTCCTCGAAGAACGGGTGGATCATGATCGACCGCTTGAGTGCCACCAGCGGGTCCTCGTCGAACGCGCCGGGGTTGCGGCCGTAGACCTTCTCCATCGTCGTCATCAGCGGCTTCAGCCAGGCGCTGCCGTTCTCCACCGGCATGAACCGGAGGTCGGGGAACCGGGTGGCCAGGCCGTGACCCACGATCGAGGTCACCGTGTCCTTGATGCCGCGGTACTGGGCCATGAGGATCGTGGAGAAGCCCGAGGGCCTCTGCCGAAGGGCAGGAACTCCCCGACGTGCCCCTCCCACTCGTTGAGGTAGCGCTGCTGGCCGTCGTCGGAGGAGTGCATGCCGACGAGCACGCCGGCCTCCTGGACCCTCGCCCAGAACGGGTCGAACTCCGGCAGCGCGAAGGAGCGGCGGCGGCCGTTGTAGCCGGGCACCGGCGCCGGGCGGACGAGGATCGCCTTCGCGCCGCGCTCCACCACGTAGTCCAGCTCGGCGAGGGCCTTGTCGACCAGCGGCAGGGTGATGACCGGCGTCGGGAAGATCCGGTTCTCGTAGTTGAAGGTCCAGTGCTCGTGCATCCACTCGTTGAGCGCGTGCACCATCACGTGCGTGGCGTCCGGGTCGCCGGCCAGCCGCTCCTCCAGCAGCGAGGCCAGCGTCGGCCACATGATCGCCCGGTCGATGTTCAGCTCGTCGAGGAGCGGCAGCCGGTCGGCCGGGTTGAAGAACGCCGGCGGCGACTCGATGTACTTGGGCGGCATCCCGGCGAGCTTCTCGTCGCCGGCCTTCTTCTCCAGGTACTGCCCCGCTCCGCCGACCGGCACGTGCTTGGACGACGGGTTCTTCGCCCGGAACTCCAGCTCCTGCGCCCCGGGCGGGGCGACCTTGTTGAACGTCGGGTTCGGGATGTACTCGCTGATGGTGTTCTTCAGCGCGATCTTGGTCCGCCCGTTGACCTGCACGTACTTGACCAGGCCCGCGTACTCCGCCGGCAGGTGCTTGGTGAAGGCGTCGGTCGTCTCGTACATGTGGTTGTCGGCGTCGAACACCGGGAAGTCGAGCCGTCTCGACACGGGATCTCTCCTCGTCGTCAGCGCGCGGCCAGGGGACAGGCCACACCCGGCCGGGCGCGCCTCCGCGCCGGGACGCCCGCACCCTATTGGGTGGTCTGAGTCACCTTCAACGCGCTGAGGGCTCCTCAGCCGGACGCAGCCCCTGGCAGACTGAGCGGCGTGCCGGCAGCCCCGGGAGCCGATCCCCGCTCCTCGATCGAGCCCTCCCCGCCCGTCGGCTCCACATCCGGGGCTCCACTGCGGGAGGCCGCGGCCGCCGCCCGCGAGCGCCGGCGCCTCGAACGGCTGGAGAGCGGCCGGCGGGAGATCCTCGCCGTCGCCGAGCGCCTGTTCGTCGAGCAGGGCTACGAGGGCACCAGCCTCGAGCAGATCGCCGCCGGCTGCGGCTTCTCGGTCGGCAGCATCTACAACTTCTTCCGCAACAAGGACGCGCTGTACGCCGCCGCGCTGGAGCGGCACGGCGCCTCCCTCGGCCACTCCTTCCGGGCCTCGGCCGAGGCGGCACCGAGCGGGATCGACAAGGTCGTCGCCATGGCCCGCGCCGCCGTCCACGACCTGCGCGGGCACCCTCGGCACGCCCGCCTCACCCTGTCGTCGATGGCCGCCGACCTCGGCGCCACCGCCGACCGCGGCTCGCTGCGCGCCGTCCTCGAGGCCTACGCCGAGGCGATCGCCGAGGGGCAGCGCGACGGCACCGTCCGGGCCGGCACGCCGCGCCACCTGGCCCAGTTCGTCGGCGGGCTGGTCCTGGCGCAGGCGCAGGCCGACCCCGAGATCACCGAGTCCGCCGACGGCATCCCGCTGGAGGAGTTCCTCGACATCGTCCGCCGGGCGCTGTCCCGCCCCGGCGGCTGATCCGCCGCGCGGCGGAATGGACCTCCCGCCCGGCCCGTTGCACGCATCCTTAGTTGAGACTTCAACCGAAGAGGGCGAGACGGATGCAGTTCGGCATCTTCACGGTCAGCGACATCACGACCGACCCCACGACCGGCCGCACCCCCGGCGAGGCCGAGCGCATCCAGGCGGTCCTGCGGATCGCGGAGAAGGCCGAGGAGGTCGGGCTCGACGTCTTCGCCCTGGGCGAGCACCACAACCCGCCGTTCTTCTCGTCCTCCCCCACCACCACGCTGGCCTACGTCGCCGCGCGGACGACGCGGCTGCAGCTGTCGACGGCGACGACGCTGATCACCACGAACGACCCGGTGAAGATCGCCGAGGACTACGCGATGCTGCAGCACCTGTCCGGCGGGCGCGTGGACCTGATGATGGGCCGCGGCAACACCGGCCCGGTGTACCCCTGGTTCGGCAAGGACATCCGCGACGGCATCCCGCTGGCGGTGGAGAACTACGCGCTGCTGCGCCGGCTGTGGGACACCGACGTGGTCGACTGGCAGGGCCGCTACCGGACGCCGCTGCACGGCTTCACCTCCACCCCGCGTCCGCTCGACGGCGTCCCGCCCTTCGTCTGGCACGGCAGCATCCGCAGCCCGCAGATCGCCGAGCAGGCCGCGTTCTACGGCGACGGGTTCTTCGCCAACCACATCTTCTGGCCCAAGGAGCACACCCAGCGGATGGTCGAGTTCTACCGCGGCCGCTTCGCCCACCACGGCCACGGCGACGCCGACCAGGCGATCGTCGGACTGGGTGGTCAGGTCTTCATGCGCAGGAACAGCCAGGACGCCGTCGCCGAGTTCCGGCCCTACTTCGACCGGGCGCCCGTCTACGGCCACGGCCCGTCGCTGGAGGAGTTCAGCCGGGAGACGCCGCTGACCGTCGGCAGCCCGCAGCAGGTCATCGAGCGCACGCTCGGCTTCCGCGACTACGTCGGCGACTACCAGCGCCAGCTGTTCCTCGTCGACCACGCGGGCCTGCCGCTGAAGACGGTCCTCGAGCAGCTGGACATCCTCGGCGAGGAGGTCGTGCCGGTGCTGCGCCGCGAGTTCGCCGCGCTCCGGCCGGCCCACGTCCCCGAGGCACCGACGCACGCGTCGCGGGTCGCGGCCCGCGGCGGGGCGGTCGAGGCCACCGTGCACGGCTCCGGCGACGACGTTCCCGGCCGCACCGCCGGGCAGCCCCCGGTGGAGGTGCCCGCCCGATGAGCACCCGGACCCTCGCCGTCGTCAGCGCCGGGCTGAGCACGCCGTCGTCCACCCGGTTGCTGGCCGACCGGCTCACCGCGGCGACCGCGGAGGCCCTGCGGCTGCGCGGGGACGACGCCACGGTGGAGGTCGTCGAGCTGCGCGAGCTCGCCCGGGAGCTGGCCGACCACCTGGTCACCGGCTTCCCGGCCGGCCGGCTGCGCGAGGCCCTCGACACCGTGGCCGGCGCCGACGGGCTGATCGCGGTGACCCCGGTCTTCAGCGCCTCCTACAGCGGGCTGTTCAAGACCTTCGTCGACGTCCTCGACCGGGACGCGCTGACCGGCACCCCGGTGCTGCTCGGCGCGACGGCGGGCAGCGCCCGGCACTCCCTGGTGCTCGAGCAAGCGATGCGGCCGCTGTTCTCCCACCTGCGGGCCGTGACGGTCCCCACCGCGGTGTTCGCCGCGGCGGAGGACTGGGCCGACGGCGACGGCGGCGCGCTGGTCCCCCGCATCGAGCGGGCCGCGGACGAGCTGGCCGGCCTCGTCGCCGGCCGGCCCGTCCGGGCGGTGCGGGCCCCGGCGGATCCGTTCACCGACTTCGTCCCCTTCGACCAGCTCCTCCGCGGCACCTGACCCGCCCCGAGGGGGCAGAAGTGCAGTTCTGCCCCGGGCAGAACCGCACTTCTGCCCCCCTCGGGGCGTCAGGCCATCGCGTCGGCCGAGGCCGGGGCCGAGCCGCCCTGCGGGGCCTCGCCGCGCATGAGCGACGCGATCGCCGCCCGGTCGGTGGCCGAGGGCAGGCCCCAGCCCGGCTCGTAGCCGTAGACGACCCCGAGCGGGGTGGCCGACGTCCGCCCGTCGAGCAGCTCCACCGCGTCGGTCCCGATCAGGCCCGGGTGCTCGACACCGCACGCCTCCGCCACCTTGACCAGGTCGCGGCGCAGCGTGGCCACGTAGTTGGCCAGCCGCACGGACTTCAGCTCCGGGTCCAGACCGCGGGCCAGCCACGCGTTCTGCGTGGCCACGCCGGTCGGGCAGGTGTCGGTGTGGCACTTCTGCGCCTGGATGCAGCCGATCGCCAGCATCGCCTCGCGGCCGACGTTCACCATGTCGCAGCCCAGCGCGAAGGCGACGACGGCGTTGTCGGGGAGCCCCAGCTTGCCGCCGCCGATGAACGTCACCTCCTCCTGCAGGCCCCGCCGGGCGAAGGTCGCGTACACGCGGGTGAAGCCGAGCTGGAAGGGCAGCGACACCGAGTCGGCGAAGACCATCGGCGCCGCCCCGGTGCCGCCCTCCCCGCCGTCGATGGTCACGAAGTCGACCCCGCGGCCGGTGGTGGCCATCAGCTCGGTGAGCTCCTCCCAGAAGCCCATGTCCCCGACGGCCGCCTTGATCCCCACCGGCAGCCCGGTCTCGGCGGCCAGCAGCTCCACCCAGTCGAGCATGCTGTCGGTGTCGCGGAACTCCGCGTGCCGCGAGGGGCTGACGCACGTCTGGCCGACCGGCACGCCGCGGGCCGCGGCGATCTCCGGGGAGACCTTCGCCGCCGGCAGCACCCCGCCCAGCCCCGGCTTGGCGCCCTGGCTCAGCTTGACCTCCAGCGCCCGGACCGGCGCCCCGGCGACCAGGTCCTTCAGCCGGGCCAGGTCGAAGCGGCCCTGCTCGTCGCGGCAGCCGAAGTACGCGGTGCCGATCTGGAAGACCAGCTCGCCGCCGTGCCGGTGGTGCACCGACAGCCCGCCCTCACCGGTGTTCTGCAGGCAGCCGGCCAGCGCGGCCCCCCGGTTGAGCGCCTCGATCGCCGTCCCCGAGAGCGAGCCGAAGCTCATGGCCGACACGTTGACCACCGAGGCCGGCCGGAACGCCCCGCGCCGCCCCCGCGGCCCGCCGAGCACCTTGGCCGAGGGCAGCGGGACGTCGGTCGCCGACGCCGGGTGCGACGGCGGGACGGTGGCACCGAAGGTCTTGTGCTTGATGATCGGGTAGCCGGCGGTGTGCTCCAGGTCGTTGTCGGTGCCGAAGCCGAAGTAGTTGTTCTGCCGCTTGGCCGAGGCGTACACCCACCGGCGCTGGTCGCGGGTGAACGGCCGCTCCTCCTCGTTGCCGGCCACGAGGTACTGGCGGATCTCCGGGCCCATCCGCTCCAGCAGGTAGCGGGCGTGCCCCACGACGGGGTAGTTGCGCAGCACGGCGTGCTGCCGCTGGACGAGGTCCCGGACGGCGACGGCGGCGAGGGCGCCGAGGCCGGCCGCGGCGGCGCGGGCGAGTCCTCTCATGCCGTCACAGTGCTCGCCGTGCCGCGCCGGGGCCAGTGGAGCGCACCTGGGCCCTCAGAGGAACAGGCTCAGGACGAACGCCAGCACGAAGCCGATCGTGCCGAGCAGCGTCTCCATCACCGTCCAGGTCTTGAGCGTCGTCTTCTCGTCCATCCGGAAGAACCGGCTGACCAGCCAGAAGCCGGAGTCGTTGACGTGCGAGAGCACCGTGGCCCCGGCGGCGATGGCGATGACGACCAGCGCCAGGTCCGACGCCGTCAGCGAGTCGCTGGCCTCGACGACCGGCGCGATCAGCCCGGCGGCGGTGGTCAGCGCCACGGTCGCCGATCCCTGGGCGACCCGCAGCAGCACCGAGATCACGAAGGCCGCCACGATGACCGGCAGCCCGATGTCGCTGAGGACGTCGGCGAGCGCGTCGCCGATGCCGCTGGCACGCAGCACCGCGCCGAACATGCCGCCCGCACCGGTGATCAGGATGATGGCGCACACCGGGCCGAGCGCGCTGTTGACCACCGACTCCACCTCGGCGGCGCTGTCCCCGCGGTGGCGGCCGAGCACCCAGAGGGCCACCAGCACGGTGATGAGCAGGGCGACCGGGGTGGCCCCGACCAGCTGCGCCACGCGGACCGGCGTGGACTCCTCGTCGAGGGCACCGGCGGTGACCAGGGTGCTCGTGCCGGTGTTGAGGAAGATCAGCACCATCGGCAGCAGCAGGACCGCGAGCACGGTGCCGAAGGCCGGCGGGGCGGCCCGCCGCACCTCGGTGCGGGTGCGGGCACCACCGGAGGGGGCGGCCACCCCCGGGGCCGTGCCGGCGACCGTGCCGCCGGGCGAGGGCGGCTGGGCCGGCGCCGGCTCGCCGTCGGCGTCCCCGTCCTCCGGCGGCGGGACGTCGACGTGGTGCCGGCGGCCGGCCCACGTGCCGAACAGGTAGCCGCCCACGAACCAGGTCGGGACGCCGATGAGCAGGCCGTAGACCAGCACCAGGCCGATGTCCGCGCCGACCAGCTCGGCCGCGGCGACCGGTCCCGGGTGCGGCGGGACGAAGGCGTGCATGACGGCGAAGGCACCGGCGACCGGCAGCCCGTAGGTGAGCAGCGAGCCACCCAGCCGGCGGGCGACGGTGAAGACGATCGGCAGGAAGACGACCAGGCCGGCGTCGAAGAAGATCGGGAACCCGAAGAGCAGGGCCGCCACCCCGAGCGCGAGCGGCGCCCGCTGCTCGCCGAAGCGGCGGATCAGCGTGTCGGCGAGGACCTGCGCCCCGCCGCTGTGCTCGAACAGCCGGCCCAGCATCGCCCCGAGCCCGACGAGGAGCGCCACGTTGGCCAGCGTCGCGCCGAAGCCGCCGGTCAGGGTGTCGACGACGTCCTCCAGCGGCACCTGCGCCGCCAGCGCCACGACCAGGCTGACCAGGATCAGCGCGAGGAAGGCGTGCAGCTTGAACTTCATGATGAGGACGAGGAGCAGCGCGACGCCGCCGGCCGCGATGAGCAGCAGCGGCCCGGCACCGAGCGCGGGTTCGACCTCGGGCATGGACTCTCCTCGGGCTCAGCCCGCGCTGCGGGCGGGGTGGGTGGGGTGGGTGGGGCCGTCGCCGACGGGATGGGTGGGGGTGTCGTCCAGCGCGTCGAGGTCGGTGAGGACGTCGGCCAGGGCTCCGGTCGACCGCTCCACGAGGGGACGCAGCCGGCCGTAGAGCGCGGCGTCGGCCGGGTCGGGCAGCACCGGCCCGGAGACGTCGACCAGGGCGGTGGCGGCGTCCAGGTCCGGCAGGTGCCCGAGGGCGTGCCAGCCCAGCAGGCAGGCGCCGAGGCCGGTGCCCTCCGGGGAGTCCGCCACCCGCACCGGCAGGTCGAGGGCGGCGGCCAGCGTGCGCACCCACAGGTCCGAGGCGACGGCGCCGCCGGTGGCCCGCACCTCCCGCACCGGCAGGCCGGCCGCGCCGAACGCGTCGCGGACCAGCGCCAGCTGCTGGCACACGCCCTCCACGGCGGCCCGGACCAGGTGCGGCCGGCGGTGCTCGCGGCGCAGCCCCAGGTAGGCGCCCCGCAGGCCGGACCGCCACCACGGCGCCCGCTCGCCCAGCAGGTAGGGCAGGCACAGCAGCCCGGCGCTGCCGGCGGGCACGCCCGCCGCCTCGGCGACCAGCCGGGCGTCGAGCTCGTCGGCCGCCTCCCCCTCGAGGTCCCCGCCGCCGGGACCGCCTTCGCCGGGGTCCCCGCGACCGGCGGCGAACGCCTCCGCGGCCCAGCGCACGACCGAGCCGCCGTTGTTGACCGCGCCCCCGACCACCCACGCGTCGTCGGTCAGCGCGTAGCAGAACAGCCGCCGGCCCGGGTCCACGGTGGGCGCCGGGACGACGACGCGCAGCGCACCGCTGGTGCCCAGCGACACCGCGGCGACGTCCGGGCGCACCGCCCCGACCCCGAGGTTGGCCAGCGTGCCGTCGGACGCCCCCGCGATCACGGGGGTGTCGCGCGGCAGCCCGGTCGCCTCCGCCACGTCGGCGCGCAGCCCGGGCAGCACGGTCGTCGTCGGCAGCACCTCACCCAGCTGCTCGCGCCGCACGCCGGCGATCTCCAGCGCCTCGGGGTCCCAGCGCTGCGCGCGGATGTCGTAGAGCCCGGTCGCCGAGGCGCAGGAGCGGTCCAGGGCGTGCGGTCCCCCGGTGAGGGTGGCGAGCAGCAGCTCCTTCACCCCGCCCCAGCGCGGCACCCGCTGGATGCCCTCGGGGTCCCGGGCCCGCTCCCACGACAGCTTCAGCAGCGGCGACATCGGGTGGACGGGCGTGCCGGTGCGCTCGTGCAGGCCCGCCGCGCGGCCGTCGGCGACGAGCGCCGCGGCCCACCGGGCGGCCCGGTCGTCGGCCCAGGTGACCAGGTGGCCCAGCGGGTGCCCGTCGCCGTCCATCGGCAGCAGGCCGTGCATGGCGGCGCTCAGGCTGATGCCGACCACGCGGTCGCCGCGGGCGCGCGCCGCGGCGGCCACGCCGGACAGCGCCTCGACCGCCGCGGCGGCCAGCCGGCCGGCGTCCAGCTCCGCCCGGCCGGGCGCCGGCACCAGCAGCGGGTAGCCGACGCTGACCAGGTCCCGGACCCGCGCGTCGGTGCCGGCGGTGACGGCCTTGGTCGCCGTCGTGCCCGCGTCCAGCCCGACCACCACGTCCACACCGGCCTCCCGTCGCCACCCGAGATCATGGGGGGCGCGGTCCGGCCGCGCGACCGCAGCTCAGCGGGGCACCGACCGCCCGCGCAGCCGGGCGGCGACGGCGACGTGCAGCGGCGCGAGCACCACGCCGTCGCGCGCCAGCCGGGCGCGCAGGAGCCGGCGGTGGCGGATCACACCGACCGTCCCCACGGCCCAGAAGAGGTACTGGACGGCGAACGCGGCCCGGAAGGCGTCCAGGTCGTAGGCGGCCGAGCCGCCCGGGGTCAGCAGGTCCAGCACGGCACCGATGGCCAGGATCGTGAGCAGCGAGGCCACGAAGCCGCCCACGTTCACCACGCCGCTGGCGCTGCCCTGCCGCTCGACGGGGTTCCAGGTCCGCGCGTAGTCGAACCCGATCATCGAGCCGGGCCCGTTGGTGCCGAGGACGACGACCAGCACGACCAGCAGCGGCAGCGGCGCCCGGCCCGGCCACAGCAGCACGACGGTCCACACCGCCACGGTCGCGCCGAGGATCGCGAAGACCAGCGTCGAGCGGCGCAGCGGCCAGCGCCCGCACAGCCGGCCGAGCACCGGCCCGACGACCATGCCGACCAGGACGAGCAGCGTGAGCAGCGCCGCCGCGGCGCCGGGCGCCAGACCCTGGCCGCGGGTCAGGAAGGGGTAGCCCCACAGCAGCGCGAACACCGTGCCGGAGAACTGGGTGACCAGGTGGGTGTAGAGCCCGATCCGCGTGCCGGACTCCCGCCAGGTGGCGACGAGCCCCTCGCGGACGGCCGCGAGGTCCGGCGGGGCCGGCCGGACGGTGCCCGGGGGGACGTCGCGGAGCGTGGCCAGGACGAGCACCGCGACGAGGAGGCCGACGGCGGCCGCGCCCAGGAAGGTGTCCTGCCAGCCCACCCCGTGCAGCAGCGCCACCAGCGGGGCGGCGGCCGCCACCTGGCCGAGCTGCCCGAGGATGCCGGTGAGCTGCGTGATCACCGGGACGGTGCGTCCGGGGAACCACGCCCCGATCACCCGCAGCACGCTGATGAAGGTCATGGCGTCGCCGGCGCCCACCAGGACGCGCGCGGCGACGGCGGTGGGGACGTCGGTGGCGAGGGCGAGCACCAGCTGACCGGCGGCCATCGTCACCCCGCCGGCGACGACCAGCCGCCGGGAGCCGAAGCGGTCCAGCGCCACGCCGACCGGCACCTGCATGCCGGCGTAGACCGCCAGCTGCAGCACGAGGAAGAGCGAGACGGCCGACGCGCCGGCGGAGAACCGCTCCTGGGCCTCGGGGCCGGCGACGCCCAGCGACGCGCGGTGGAAGACGGCGACCACGTAGGCGGCCAGCGCGACCAGCCAGACGGCGTAGGCGCGGGCGGCCGTCGGAGGCGTCACCCCTCCTCCGACGCTCCGCACGCCGCCGATCTTCCCGCCGCGCCGGTGACCCCGCCCACCGGCGGGGCGGTCAAGGGCGGGTGGTCAGGGGCGGGGCGAGCCCGGGCGGGGTACCTCGGCGAACAGCGGGCGGCCGAGCTGGGGGGTGTCGAGCAGCATCTCGTAGTCGGTGACGTTGCGGGACACCGCGACCAGCATCTGGCCGGGCTCGGTCGGCAGGTCCGGGTGGGCGAGCGGGGTGTACTGCAGGTACCCGACCTCCTCGTCGTCCGGGTCCTGCCCGGCGGGGGGCATCCCGCCCGGCGAGTCCAGCACCGGCTGCACGGTGAACGGGCCGACCGGCCGGTCGGAGACCCAGAGGGCCGCGACGTCCTCGATGTCCCCGCCGAGCTTGGAGTACGCGACCCACAGGCCGTCGACCAGGTCCACCGACAAGGTCTGGGAGACCCCCTCGACGGCGCCCAGCACGGGCGCCGACCGCGACGGCTCGGCCTGCCAGTCCGCGCCGTCCCAGTACTCGATCGCCGAGCCGTCCATGAACCGGTCGGTCGGGATGCGGGAGACGAACAGCTCGTGCCCGTAGGTGTAGGCCTCACCGGTGTGGCGGGTGCCGTAGAGGTAGATCCAGTCGCCGTCGAGGACGGAGCCCGCGCCCCAGTGGATCGAGCTGAGGTCCGGCGTGTCCGGGGTGAGCTGCGCCGCCTCGGCCAGCTGCGGGACCCCGTCGCCGCCGACGGTGTACACGGCCACCGTCGTCCCGCGGACGACGAAGTCCCACATCCGGTCCCCGCGCTGCACGCGGGAGCAGAACACGACGACGACGTCGGTCACGTCGGCCGCGTCCCCCGGGCGCGGGTCCAGCCGCAGCACCGACATCGGCCAGATGGTCAGCTGGTTCGGGTCCCGCGGGAGGATGGGGCCGCGCGACTCGGTCGTCACCTGGGAGATGCAGGTGCCGGACGTGACGAACATCGAGTTGTCGACCATCCGCGGCAGCTCCGGCATGACCTCCTCCGCGCGGATGGTGTCCCCCCACAGCCACACCACCCGGCCGTCGCTCAGCATCGCGCTGGCGCCGAGGTCGGCCGACTGCCAGTAGCGCAGGTCCAGCTCGTCGAACGCCTCGTTCCAGTCCTCGGCGGTGGAGGTCTCCCCCGGTACCGGCGGCGGGCACTCCGGGTCCAGCGTCGCCGTGCCGGCGTCCTCCCCCGGGGTCACCGCCAGCAGCGGCGGCTCGTCCGGCCCGCCCGGCTCCTCGGCGGCCGGCGCCTCGAGCCGCAGGCAGCCGGCCAGCAGCAGCCCGACGACGGGCAGCAGGAGTGCGCGGCGGCGGGACACGGCCCCATGGTGCCCGATCACGGCGACCCGCCGGTGCTCCCGGCGGCCCTCCGGCGCAGGGGCACCACCGGGAGCACGGCGGCCACCACCGCGGCCAGGGCGAGCACGGCGGCGACCTGCTGCCCGGTCGCCGTCCCGTCCGGCTCGGCGAGCAGCATCCCCCCGGCGGCCAGCATCCCCCCGGCGGCCAGCGCCGCGAGCACCGCCGGGCGGGCGCGGCCGCTGCACTGGCCGGCCAGCCACAGGCCGCCCAGCGCCGCCAGGCCGAACGGCCCAGCGGTCAGCGCGATGCCGAGCACGGCGGCCGCCACGAGGACCACCCCGGCGAGCACCGCACCCGCGCGCGTCCGGCGGCGGCCGCGCCGCCCGCCGGCCGGGAGCGGCCGGTCCGGCACCACCGCCACGAGGACCAGCAGCCCCACCGCCCCGGCACCGGCGGCGAGCACCGCGCGGTAGTCCGCCCCGGGCGGGTAGTCCAGCCGCACCGTCCCCGCCGGGCCGGCCGGAAGCAGGTAGCCCTGCTGCCACCCGTCGACGGTCACCGCCCGCAGCGGCTCGCCGTCCAGCGACGCCGTCCAGCCGGGGTTGGTGTTCTCCGGGACGACGAGCAGCGTCGGCTCGTCCCGGGCCGCGACCTCGACCACCCGGTGCTCGGCGTCCCAGCGGGTGAGCTCGGCCGGCTCGCGCACGCCGGGGCCCTCCTTCACGCCGCGGCCGAAGCGGGTGAAGGTGATCGAGTCGACGGCCAGGCTCTCGCTGTTGCGGGCCAGGACCCGGTGGTCGCCCGGGGGCAGCCGCAGCGCGGGGATGGCGTCGCAGGGCTTGATCCGGATCGGCTGCCCGGTCGCCAGCTCGCCGACGGTGGTGATGACCTCGGTCTGGATGACCGCGGCGTCGACCCGGATGGTCGGCCCGAGCCGGCTCGCGCAGGGCAGGAGGACCGGCGTCTGCGGGTCGGTCACCGGGTTCGGCCCGCCGACCTCGAGCTCGCTGACGCCGACGCCCAGCCGCTGCTGCCAGCGGGTGGCCGGGTCGACCGACCGGAGCTCGTCGGGCAGGTCGAAGGTGACGGTCAGCCGCTCGGTGACGATCGGCGCGAAGGTGGCGGTGCCGTCGTCGGCCAGCCGCACGCTGCGGGTCAGGCCGCCGCCGTCGTCGACCGTGACGGCGGTGGGCCGCGCGGCCGCGAGGCCGGGGGTGAACACGACGCGCAGCGAGTCGACGGTCCGCGTCTCGGGGAAGGTCAGCGTGAGGCTGGGCGCCCGGTCGTCGCCGGTGGCCACCCACGCGGTGTCCGGGTCGCCGTCCACCGCCGCGACCGGGCTGCCCCGCGGGTCGGCCACGGCCGAGCTGCTGCCGGTGACGGCCACGCTGCCGCGCAGCGAGCCGAGCAGGGCGTCGAGCGCCGCGCCGGGCCGGGGCACCGCCGTCGCCCGGAGGCCGTAGTCGGCCCACGCCTCCACGGTGAAGGTGCGGTCCAGGAAGACCGGTTCCTCGGAGCCGGTGACCAGGGCGCCCGCGCAGTACGGGGTGCCGTCGGGGTCGGTCACGCACCCGGTGCGGCCGCGCTCGGCGGAGAAGGCGTACGCCGTGACCGGGGCGTCGGCCCGCGGCACCCGCACCGACCGCGCGACGCTCACGCCGGGGATGCGGACGTCGGCGATCGCGAGGGCCTCCGGCTGGTCGGGCGTGGTCGCGGAGATGGTGAGCGTGCCGGTGTAGCCCTCGGGCAGGGGGAGGGTCTGCTCCTCGCCGGTGTCTTCGACCGGCACGGTCACCGACCCGGTGTCGGTGGTCAGCCGCAGCTCGGCCGGCCGGGCGACGCCCGGCTCCACGCCCAGGGAGAGGACGACGGTGCTCGCGGCGAACCGGCGCTCGGTGGTCAGCCGCCACCACGGCGCCTCGCCGGACTCGTCCCACGGGGCGGGCCGCCAGGCGGTCGTCGGGTCGCCGTCGACCGCCGACCACGGCTGGGTGTCCATGCGGGTGGCCACGAAGCCGTCGGGGTCCGAGGCCGAGCTCGACGCGGTGGGGGTGCCGCCGATGTAGGTGACGACGCTCTCGGCGGAGGCGGCGTGCGGCACCACGTAGTCGCGGACCGGGGCGTCCAGCCGCAGCGGGTCGTCGACGGTGAGGCCGCCGGAGGTCGCACCGTCCAGCCGGCCGAAGCTCCGCTCCCGGCGCAGCAGCGCGTCGGTGACCATCGGCGGGCCGGCCGTCACGTCGCCGCCGGCCATGACCGTCGGGCGGCCGGTGACCAGGTCGCGGTCCTCCAGCGACAGCACGGCCTCCGGGCCGCCGAGGACCGTCACCGCCTGCGACAGCGGCGCCGTCCAGGCCCGCGGCGCCGGGTCCTCGACGGCGTACACCTCGATCGCCGGCGCGGGCAGGTCCAGCCCGGCGTCGTAGACGCGGCCGTCGCCGACGGCGGCGGCGGTGCCGACCGGCCCGAACGACGCCACCGGGGTGATGCCCGGCGACGTGGCCAGCGCCTGGCGCACCAGCACCGAGCGGGTCGAGCGCGCGTCGCCGGTGTCGAGGTCGTTGCGCAGCACCAGGTGGGAGATGCCGGCGCGGGCCAGGAAGCGGGTCAGCCCGGCCGAGCCCGTCCCCAGCGCCAGCCGCTCCTCGATGGCGTCGAGCGCCCGGATGTGGCCCTCGGGGCTGAGCGGGATGGAGCTGCGCACGTCCCAGGCGGACTCGGCCAGCGGCTGGAGGACCTCGTCGTTGGCCCCGCCCCACTGGTAGGTGCCGAATGAGGAGCCGGGCACGAGCAGCGCCCGCCCGGCGGGCTGCTCGGCGGCGAGGAACTCGGCGGTCTCCTGCCACCAGCCGGGCACCTCGGAGAACCCGTCCGGGGGCGCCAGCCGGCCGGCCAGCGCCGGGGAGACCGTGGCGACCAGCGCCAGGACGACGGCAGCGAGGACGGCGCGCGAGCCGCCCCGCACCAGCCGCGACCGGCGCCGCCCGACGGCGGGGTCCACGGCGCGGCGGCGCGCCGCCCCCAGCAGCACCGCGCCCAGGTGCGCCAGGCCCAGCGCCAGGGGAAGCCGGAGCACGGGGTCGAACTTGTGCAGGTTGCGCAGCGGCGCGAGCGCGCCGTCGAGGGCGTCGTGCAGCGGTCCGGCCCACAGCCCCTCGACGGCGGCCAGGTGCCCGAGCGACACCAGGCCGACGCCGGTCAGCAGGCCGAGCACGAGCCACCGCCGCTCGGGCAGGGTCCGTGAGCACAGCGCCGCCAGCCCGGCGGCGGCGAGCACCACGGTGCCGGCGGCGGGGAGCACCCCGTGCACCAGCACCCACCCCGCCGGCCACTCCGGTCCGGCCGGGGTGGCCATCTGCGCGATCCAGTGCGACGTCCCGCGCAGCACGCTCAGCACGTCGGTCGGCCCGGTGGTGGCCCGGGCGTTCTCGATGTAGTAGAGGAACGGCGGGCTGTACTGCCCCAGCAGCACCAGCGGCCCGAGCCACCACGCCGATGCCAGGGCGACCGCCGCCGCCCACCAGCCGACCAGCCGGCGGCGCAGCGGCCCGGGGGGCCGGGTGAGCAGGAAGAGCGCGGCCAGCGGGAGCACGGCCGCGGTGGCCACGGCGTTGACCCCGCCGACGCAGAGGACGGCGAGCCCCGACAGCGCGGCCGCCCGCCGCGCCCGGCCGTGCCGCGCCGCCCCGGCCAGCGGCACCAGCACCCACGGTGCCAGGGCCATGGGGAGCAGCTCGACCGAGGTCTCCCCCATCGCGGTCAGCATCCGGGGTGCCAGCGCGTAGGCGATCCCGGCGACCGCCGCCGTCCCGGGCGTGCCGATCCCCAGCCGGCGGGCCAGCGCCACGACCCCGAGGAAGGCCGCGCTCATCAGCGCCGCCCACCACAGCCGCTGCACCACCCACGGCGGCAGCCCCGCGAGGTCGCCGAGGGCGAAGAACGGGCCCATCGGGAAGAAGTAGCCGTACGCCTGGTTCTGCACCTGGCCGGCCGAGCCCAGCGGCTCCCACAGCGTGAGCGCCCGGCTCAGGAAGCCCAGCGGGTCCACGGCGAGGTCCAGCTTGGTGTCCCCGACGATCCGTCCCGGCGCCTGCAGCATCGCGAGGACGACGAACCCGAGGCAGACCAGCGCCGGCCACCCGCGCCCGAGCAGCCGGCCGCCCCACGTCCGCAGCGGCGCGCGCGACCGCCGCGGGGCCGGGGCGTCCCGGGTCCCGGGGCCGGCGGGCGTGCCGGTGACCATCGTCGCCATGGCGGGGCGGACTCCCCCGTCAGGCGGTGGGGACGGGCACCCGGGCGGGCTCGTCCTCCACCTGCGCGGCGGCCGCCGGGCGGCTCCGGACGACGAGCAGGACGCCCAGGACGGTGAGGGCGGCACCGGAGCCCCCGGCGGTCCAGGGCACGACGGCGCCCAGCAGCCGCTGGCGGTCCAGGACCTCCTGCGCCCGGCCGACCGCGTCGGCGGCCGACTCCTCCGACGTGGTCAGCGTGCCGGACAGCAGGACGGGGCCGGCGGCGCCGTCGAGACCCCGCAGCACCGTCACCGGGCTCTCCTCGGTGCGCACGACCACGCCGCTGACCGGCTCGACCAGCAGCGTGCGGCTGTTCCGGTGGACGACCTCGGCGGAGAGGAACCCGGCCCCGCCCCCGGTGATCGCGCCGGGCACGGTGACGGTCCGCACGACCTGCTCGGGGACCTCCTGCTCGAACCGGAGGACCTCGAGCCCCCGGAACCGCTCGGTCCCCGCGTACCGGGCCGGCAGCGCCTGACCGGTCGTGCCGTCCCAGACGTCCAGGTCGCGGGCGGGGGTGCCCGGCGGGAACGCCAGCACCAGGCCGCTCAGCTGCACCGGCGACCCGTCGACGGAGGCGGCGGCGCACCCGCGCGCCTCGACGCTGCGGCGGTCCAGGCAGGCGACGGTCGTCGTGGTGGCGACCAGCGTCCCGTCGGCGTCCTCGGTGCTGGACTCGGCGATCCACACGGCGGTGGCGTCGCCGGCGTCCCCGGACGCCGCGTCCCCCTGCACGCGCACCGACACCACCACCTCGTTCCCGGTCCGGACCGCGAGCGAGGCGGGGTCGAGGTAGGTGACCTGGCCGACGGCCTCGGTCCGGTAGGACTCGTCCAGGGCGAGCACCGGCGGCTCGGCCGCCAGCCAGGTGCCCACCAGCACCGCGACCGACAGGGCGCAGCCCCCGAGACCGACGAGGGTCAGCCCGACGACACGTGCCCCCATGCAGGTCCTCTCGCTGCCGTGCCCGACCGTGGAAACCCCGCCACCGTACCGCCCGGGCGGGCCCCGCCGGCCGACGACGAGCCGTCCGCCGACGAGCCGTCCGGGGATGCTCCTATGGATCGTCAAGCGGCCGAGGCGAGGTTTTCGGTGGGTGTTGTCGGTCGTAGGACGTAGTAGAGCTCGCGAGCGATCATGCGCTTGA
>NZ_JBJNRJ010000079.1:0-18356 GCF_046233715.1 Trujillonella humicola
GGTCCGGGGACCGGCTCCCCGGACCCGGCCGGTGCCGGCCTGCGCCCTCCCCCGTTCCACCCACCCCACCGGCCCCGGTCCACCCGCACCGCGCGGGGAGCCGTCGAGGGCCCCTGCCTGGAGCACTCCATGACCTACGTGATCGCCGAACCCTGCGTCGACGTGCTCGACCGCTCCTGCGTCGACGCCTGCCCGGTCGACTGCATCTACGAGGGCGGGCGGATGGCCTTCATCCAGCCCGAGGAGTGCGTCGACTGCGGCGCCTGCGTGCAGGTCTGCCCGGTCGAGGCCATCTACTACGAGGACGACCTCCCCGAGGAGTGGGCCGGCTACACGGCCGTGAACGCGTCCTTCTTCGCCGGCGTCGGCTCGCCCGGCGGCACCCCGAACCTGCCGAAGGGCACGGTGCCGGACCCGCCGGAGATCACCGCGCTGCCGCCGCGGCCCGCCGCGGACTGACCCGCCCACCGCCGGCCGACCCGCGGCGGACCCGACGACGAGAGGACCCCCTGATGGCGCTGCTGCCGCTGGTGCTGCCCTGGACCGAGTTCTACTGGAAGGCCGGGGCCGACGGGCGGCTGCGGATCCAGGAGTGCTCCTCCTGCTCCGGCCTGGTCCACCCGCCGAAGCCGACCTGCCCCTCCTGCCGGAGCACCGACCTCGGCGTGCGGGAGGTGTCCGGCCGCGGCACCCTCTTCGGGTTCACGGTCAACCACCACTATCCCTACCCGGGGCTGACCAACCCCTACGTCCTCGCGCAGGTGGCGCTCGAGGAGGACCCGCGGGTCAAGCTCACGACGCGGGTCGTCGGGGCCGAGCCGGGGGACCTGCATCTGGGCATGGCCGTGGAGGTCGTCTTCGAGCAGGACGAGGACGTCTGGCTGCCGCTGTTCCGCCCGGCCGCCGAGCAGCCGGCGCAGCCGGCCCCGCTGCCGGAGGACGAGGTGCCGGCCGAGGCGGTCCGCTCGCTGGTCCGGCCGCGGCTGGGGACCAGGAAGTTCGAGGACGACGTCGTCCTGTCCGGGATCGGCGCGTCGAGGATCGCCCGCCGGCAGATGGTCGACCCGCTGTCGCTCACCGTCGAGGCCTGCACCCAGGCCGTCGCCGACGCCGGCCTGACGATGGACGACATCGACGGCCTGTCGACCTACCCCGGCGGCGGCGTGGAGAGCGGCTTCAGCGAGGGCGGCGTGACCGCCCTCGAGGCGGCGCTGCGCATCCGGCCGACCTGGTACAACGGCGGCAGCGAGACCTTCGGCCCCGGCGGCTCGGTCATCGCGGCCATGCTCGCCGTCTCCGCCGGCCTGGCCCGCCACGTGCTCTGCTTCCGCACGCTGTGGCAGTCCAGCCAGGAGACGTTGATGCGGCAGGGGTACCTGCGGCCCGGCGGCGGCCGGATGAGCGGCGACATGGGGTGGGGGATGCCCTTCGGCGCCACCTCGGCCGCGCACCTGCTCGCCCAGACCGCGGGCCGGTACATGCACCGGTACGGCGCCACCCGGGAGACGCTGGGCTGGATCGCGCTCAACCAGCGGGCCAACGCCGCGCTCAACCCCGCCGCGGTGTACCGGGACCCGCTGACCATGGACGACTACCTCGGGGCCCGGCTCACCACCACGCCGTTCGGGCTCTACGACAACGACGTCCCGATCGACGGCTCGATCGCGGTCGTCGTCTCGGCGGCCGACGCCGCCGGGGACCTGGCCAGGCCGCCGGTGCGGGTGGAGGCGGTCGGCACCCAGCTGATCGAGCGGATGGAGTGGGACCAGAGCACCTCCACCCACGAACCCCAGGTCTTCGGCCCGGCCGCGCACCTGTGGACGCGGACGGACCTGCGCGCGGACGACGTCGACGTCGCCCTGCTCTACGACGGCTTCACCTTCAACTGCCTGTCGTGGCTGGAGGGCCTGGGCTTCTGCGGCGTCGGGGAGGCCAGGGACTTCCTCGACGGCGGCAAGAACATCGCCCGGGACGGCGTCCTCCCGCTGAACACCCACGGCGGCCAGCTCTCCCACGGTCGCACCCACGGCATGGGGCTGGTGCACGAGGCGGTCGTCCAGCTGCGCCGGGAGGGCGGCGAGCGCCAGGTGGACGGCGCCCGGGTGGCCGTCGTCAGCAGCGGTGGGCTCACCCCGAGCGGCGTGCTGCTGCTGCGCACGGACTCCTGAGCGGTCGCGTCGGCAGCAGGTCCCGCGGGCGCCGGGCCGGGTCTCGACCGGCGGGTGCAGGGCCCGTATGCTGAGCGACGCTGTGAGGCTTCTCGAAACGTGGACGGGTGCATGACCAACGACGGGGACACGCTCTTCATCGACGGCAAGTGGCTGCCGGCCGACGACGGTCGCACGTTCGACGTCACCGACCCGAGCAACGGCACGGTCATCGGCCGGGCGGCCGACGCCGGGGCGGCCGAGACGGACCGGGCGATCGCCGCCGCCGAGGCCGCCTCCGGCCCGTGGAGCCGGACCACCGCCTACCAGCGTGCCGAGGTCCTGTGGACCGCCCACCGCCTGATGACCGAGCGGTCCGACGAGCTCGCCCGCCTCATGACGGCCGAGCAGGGCAAGCCGCTCAAGGCCGCCCGCAACGAGGTCCGCTACGCCGCGGACTTCCTCAGCTGGTTCGCCGAGGAGGCCAAGCGCGTCTACGGCAGCACGATCCCCTCGGCGCGGCCCGAGCAGCGGCTGTCGGTGCTGCGCCAGCCGGTCGGGGTCGTCGCGGGCATCACGCCGTGGAACTACCCGATCTCGATGATCACCCGCAAGCTCGCTCCGGCGATCGCCGCCGGCTGCACCAGCGTGCTCAAGCCGGCCGAGCAGACGCCGCTGTGCGCGGTCGCCGTCGTCGAGATCCTGGCCGAGGCGGGCCTGCCCGCGGGGGTCGCGAACCTGGTGACGACCAGCCGCCCCGAGGCCGTCGGCGACCGGCTGCTGGACTCGCCCGTCGTGCGGAAGCTGACCTTCACCGGCTCCACCGAGGTCGGCAAGGCGCTGGCCGCCCGGGCGGCGGCGACGATGAAGCGCGTCTCCATGGAGCTCGGGGGGCATGCGCCGATGATCGTCTTCGACGACGCCGATCCGGTGCACGCGGCGAAGGGCGCTTCGCTGGTGAAGTTCCTCAACACGGGCCAGGCCTGCATCAGCCCGAACCGCATCTTCGTGCAGCGCGGGATCGTCGACGCCTTCGCCGACGCGCTGGTCGGGCGGGTCGCGGCGATGAAGGTGGGCGCCGGGACGACCGACGGCGTGGCCATCGGCCCGCTGGTCGACCGGGCCGCCGTGGACAAGGTCGCGCACCAGGTCGAGGACGCGGTGGACCGGGGCGCCCGGTTGCTGACGGGCGGCTCGCGGCTGCTCGAGGCCGAACTGGCCGCCGGGCAGTTCTTCGCGCCGACCGTGCTCGCCGACGTGGACGAGTCGATGGTCATCTACCGCGAGGAGACCTTCGGTCCGGTCGCGGCGCTCATCCCGTTCGACGACGAGGACGAGGCGATCCAGCGGGCCAACGACACCGAGTACGGGCTCGCCTCCTACGTCTACACCCGGGACCTGGGCCGGGCCGTGCGGGTCTCCGAGGCCCTGCGCTTCGGGATCGTCGGCGTCAACGACATCAACCCGACCGCCGCCGCCGCACCGTTCGGCGGGATCGGGGCCAGCGGTCTGGGCCGCGAGGGCGGGGCCCAGGGCATCGACGAGTACCTGGACGTCAAGCTGGTGGGACTCGTCGTCCCCTGACGCGGCAGGGGTTCCGCTCTGCCCCGGTGCGCCACCCGGCCGGCGGAGCAGCCGCAGCAACGACACGTCGCACGGACGAAAGAGCCGTGCGGGAAGCGAGGAGTGGGCAGATGGAGCTGAAGGTCGGGCAGACGCTGACCAGTGCGGTCGACGCGACGTCCCTGGTGGTCGTCCGGGCGCCGCAGGGGGACGTCGACGTCACGTGCGGCGGTGCGCCCATGATCGCGCCGGGGCAGCCCGCGGCCGCGGGCGTGACCGCGCAGGGTGACCCCGGCACCGGCGTCCTCATGGGCAAGCGCTACGCCGACGAGGCCCTCGGCCTCGAGCTGCTGTGCGTGAAGCCGGGGGACTACGCCGTCGCCGTCAACGGCACACCGCTGGCGCAGAAGAGCGCCCAGCCCCTGCCGGCCTCCGACTGAGCGCGGGCGGCGGGGCCTCCGGGTCCCGCCGCCGCCGGTCGGGGCCTGCCCCCGCAATACCCCGCTGCCGGTGCGGCAGCGGCCGAACCCATGGTCGGGCCGCGAGCGGCCGACCCCGAGCAAGGGAGAGCCCGGTGGCCCGGAAGACGCGGACGACGAGGTCGGAGACCGGCGGTGCGGGCCTGGGGGTCTCGCGCTTCCTGCTGCGCACCGTGGTGGGCGGCACCATGATCGCGCACGGCGTCCGGCACGGCCGCACGCTCGAGGGCACCGCGCGCTGGTTCGGCTCGATCGGCTTCAAGCAGCCGAAGCTGCAGGCGCAGACCAGCGCCGTGGTGGAGATCGGCTCGGGGGCCGCGCTGGTCCTCGGCGCCGCGACCCCGCTCGCCGCCTCGGCGGTCGTCGGCACGCTCGCCGTGGCGGCCCGGTCGGTGCACCTCCCCAACGGGTTCTTCGTGGTCAACGAGGGGTACGAGTTCGTCCTCAACCTCTCCGTGGCCTCCGTCGTGCTGGCCGCCCTCGGTCCGGGCCGGTGGAGCGTCGACCACGCCCTGGGCACCGACCGCTTCTCGGGGTCGCGCGCCGCGCTGCTGGCCGCCGGCCTCGGGATCGGTGGCGCCGCCGCCCAGCTGGCCACCTTCTGGCGCAAGCCCGCACCGAAGCCGGTCCCGGCCTGATCGGGGTGGGCACCGTGTCGCAGATCCCGGAGCACGTCGTCGTCGTGGGTGCGGGGCTGGGCGGTCTGCGGACCGTGGAGCAGCTGCGCAGCCGCGGCTACACCGGGCGGATCACGCTGATCGGGGCGGAGGTGCACCCGCCCTACGACCGGCCGCCGCTGTCCAAGCAGGTCCTCACCGGCGCCTGGGAGCCGGCCAGAGCCACCCTCCGGGACGTCGACGCCCTCGCCGAGCTCGACGCCGTCACGGTGCTCGGCCGTCGCGCGGTCGGGCTCGACGGGACCACGGTGCGGCTCGACGACGGGACGGCGGTCACCGGCGACGCCGTCGTCCTGGCCACCGGGGTGACCGCCCGCCGGCTGCCCGGCCAGCCGGACGGGGTCGTCACCCTGCGCACCCTCGACGACGCGATCGCCCTGCGCAGCGCGTTCGCCTCGCTGTCGTCGCTGCTCGTGGTGGGCGCCGGCTTCATCGGTGCCGAGGTGGCCTGCGCCGCGCACGGCGCGGGCGTGCGCGTGACGGTGCTCGAGGCGCTGCCGGTGCCCGTCGAGCGCGCCCTGGGCCGGCAGGTGGGAGCGCTGGCGGGCCGGCTGTTCACCGAGGCCGGGATCGACCTGCGCTGCGGCACCCGGATCACCCGGTTCGTCGACGAGCGCACCGTCGAGCTCTCCGACGGGTCGACGGTGACCGCCGACCTGGTGCTCGTCGGCATCGGCTCGCAGCCCGACGTCGCCTGGCTCGACGGGGCCGGGCTGGACACGAGCGACGGCCTGGCCTGCGATGCCACCGGCCGGGTGCTCGGCACCAGCGGGGTGTGGGCGCTGGGCGACCTCGCCGCCTGGTGGGACGGGGCGCGCGGGCGCCACCACCGCAACGAGCACTGGACCACCACCGTGGACCAGTCCTCGGTCGTGGCCTGCGACGTGCTGGGCACCGAGGGCCCGGCGCCGACCGTGCCGTACGTGTGGTCCGACCAGTTCGGCATGAAGATCCAGGCCCTCGGCCGGACCGACCTGGCCGAGGAAGTCGCGCAGCTGCACGGCAGCGGGATGGACGGCGGCCCGGTCAAGGGCACCGTCGTCGGCTACTTCGCCGGTGGGGTGCTCGGTGGGGTCGTCGGTTTCGGGGCCCCGGCCAAGCTGGTCCGCTACCGCGGGATGATCGCCGAGGGCGCGTCCCGGGACGACGTCCTCGCCCTGTCCGACGCCGCGACCGCAGTCGGCTGACGGACGACCCCACAGCACAGGAGGACCGCATGACCGCGAGCAGGCTGGCCGGCAAGGTCGCCCTCATCACCGGGGCCGCGCGCGGCCAGGGCCGGGCCGAGGCGGTGCGTCTCGCCTCGGAGGGTGCCGACATCATCGCGCTGGACAACTGCGCCACCGCCGAGTCGACCGACTACGCCGGCCCGACCGAGGAGGACCTCGCCGAGACCGTCCGGCTGGTCGAGGCGCAGGACCGCCGGATCCTGGCCCGCACGGCCGACATCCGCGACCTCCCGGCGCTGCAGCAGCTGGTGGCCGACGGCGTCGCGGAGTTCGGGCACCTCGACGTCGTGGTGGCCAACGCCGGCATCTGCTCGGGCAACTGGTCGTGGGAGATCCCGGTCGAGCAGTGGCAGGAGACGATCGACGTCAACCTGACCGGCACCTTCTACACCATGAAGGCCACGGTTCCGACCCTCATCGAGCAGGGCACCGGCGGGTCGATCATCATCACCAGCTCGGTCGCCGGCCTGCGCGGGCACCCCTTCCTCGCGCACTACGCCGCCAGCAAGCACGGGGTGGTCGGCCTGGCCAAGTCGATGGCCGTCGAGCTCGGGCAGCACAACATCCGGGTCAACACGATCCACCCGCACGGCGTGGCCACCGGCATGCAGCCGGCCCGGATGGGTGAGCTGATCATGGAGAACGCCGCCACCCTGGGCCCGATCTTCATGCAGACGCTGCCCGACCCGATCTCCCAGCCGGAGGACATCGCGGCGGTCGTCGCCTTCCTGGCCTCCGACGACTCGCACCACGTGACCGGGGTGCAGCTGCCCGTCGACCTCGGGACGCTGCTGCGGTAGCCGGTGCCGGCCGACGGCCCCGGGCGTGCGTCCGGGGCCGCCGGCGGCGGGTCAGGGGGTGAGGCGGACGCGGGCCGTGCCGGGGGCGGTCCGGGTGCCGGTCTGGTTCTCGCTCCACAGGTCGAGCTCGAGCACGGTGCTGCCGTCCTCGGCGGTGCTCCGGCCGGTCACCGTCCCGGTGACGGTGATGGTGTCGTCCTTGAGCGCCGGCTGCTTGAAGCGGCACTCCAGGTGCTCGAGCCGGCCGCGGTCGCCGAGCCACTGCTCGACGGCGCAGTGCATCCACGCCCAGATGAGGTTGCCCATGCCGATGGCGCCGGGCATGCCGGCGGCCCGGCCGGACTCGTCGTCCATGTGGATGTCGACGAACTCGTGGTTGACGGCGGCGTAGCGGTTCCAGGCGTGGAAGCCGGCGGGGCGGGTGAACGGCGGGACGGCGGACCCGACCTCGAACTCCCCGGCGGGTGCCCCCGTGGTGACGTCGGTCATCGGTGCTCCTCGGCGGTCGGCGGGGTCAGTAGCGGATGAGGGCCATGCGGGCGGTCTTGATCTCCTCGCCGCCCTGGTTGGTCCACGTGGTGGCGTTGTGGGTCACGAGCATGGCGCCCAGGCGGCTCTCCTTCTCCTCGTAGCGCTCGATCACCGTCTGCGAGCGGATGACGTCCCCGGGACGGATGCGGACGCCGGTGTAGTCGACCGACAGCCCGCCGTTCAGCGCGCGGAAGAGATCGGGCGGGCGGACGCCGAGGTTGTGCTCCATGGCGCCGACGGCCGTGTGCTGCGGGTCCACGTCGATCCGCTCGGGATCGGGCTCGCGGTGGGCCACCGCCCAGGCGAAGACGTTGATGTCCAGCGGCGCGACCAGCCGGCCCGCGGCCTCGGCGTCGGGGTCGAGGTAGTGCGCCGGCGGGGGCTCCGGGTGGTGGACGGCGATCGCCCAGCGCCGGATGTCGGAGGCGGCCACCGGGTAGGACTCCATGACGCCGAACGGCCGGCCGACGATCGCCGCCATGTCCGGCCGGACCAGTCCCGGTGCGCCCACGTGCGGCTCCCTCCGCTCGGATCGCCGGCTCTCCCGGCCGGATCGGACGATACATGTGGAAGTGTCGAACCCCACCGGCCCGGAACGCGCGGGGTCACCGCTGCCACGCGAGCCGGCCGGCGACGGCGACGGCGCGCACGCGGTCGGCGGACGGCGCGGCGAGCACCTCGGCGGGTGGGCCGTCGAGCAGCACGAGGTCGGCCGCCGCCCCGGCGGCCACGCGCCGTGGCGGCCCGCCCGGGTCGTCGGCCGGCCCGAGGTACGCCACCAGGGCGGCGGCCGGCGCGAGCCGCTCGCCCGCGCCCACGACGGCACCGGAGCGGGTGCGGCGCCCCACCGCGGCGGCCATCACCCCCCACGGGTCGAGCGGACCGTGGGGGGCGTCGCTGGAGAGCGCGACCGGTACGCCGGCCGCGGCGAGGCTGCCGGCGCGGTAGAGGTCGTCGTGCTCGTCGGCCGGCACGTCCCGCAGGTAGTCGTCCCCGCGGTCGGCCAGGAAGCCCGGCTGGGTGACCACCCGCAGCCCCCGGCGGGCGAGGTCGGGCAGGACGCCGCGGGGTACGAGGGCCCCGTGCTCGATGCGGTCACCGGACCGGACGCCGGTGACCTCGAGCGCGGCGAGGAGCAGGGCGAGCGCCTCCCGGGTGACCACGTGCACGGCGACCGGGCGGCCCGCGGCGTGCGCGGACCGGATCCGCCCCGTCAGGACGTCGAGGTCCGGGAGCCCCGAGTCGGCCAGGACCAGCTTCAGCGGCCCGGCGCTCAGCCCGGCCGGAAGCCCGCCCTCGAGCGGGGCGCCCAGCAGGTGCACCGCCTGCGGGAGCGCCCCGTCCCGACGGGCGGCGGCCAGCGCGTCGACAGCGGCCCGGTCGAGGTCGGGGGTCGCATCGGTCACCGCCGTGATCCCCAGGCGGGTCAGCCGCGCCCCGACCCCCGTGAGGTCGGGGAACCGGCCGCCGCCGAGCCGGGCGCGCAGCCAGTCGTCGGCGCGCCACAACCGGCCGGTGGGCCACCCGGCGGCGTCGCGCTCCACCCCCGGGTGCGCGGTGCCGGCGAGGTCCAGGACCGCGGCCCCGGCGGAGTTGACCACCCACATCGCGCCGCTGCGGTGCTGGAGCCGGACCGGCCGCGCTGCGTGCAGCCGGTCCAGCGCCGCGGCGTCGAGGTCGCCGGCCACCGATGCGTCGTAGCCGGTACCGCGGACCCACCCGTCGTCCCCGGTCGTGGCGGCGCCCAGGACCGCGGCGAGCGCCTCGCCCGAGGCCACGGCGGGCGGAGCGCAGGGCACCGAGTGCTCGGCCGCGGCGAGGGCGTGCAGGTGCAGGTGGTGGTCGGTCAGCCCGGGCAGGAGCGTTCCGCCCCGGCAGTCCACGACCTCCTCGGCGGCGCGGTCGAGGCCGGCGCCGACCGCGGTGATCCGGCCACCCCGCACCCGCACGTCGGCCCGCCGGCCGTCCAGGAGCACGGCCCCGCGGAACAGCAGGCCGGTCACGGCGCCGGGATGCCCAGCTCGGCGAGGACGGCGGCCGTGTCGGCACCGGGCTCCGGCGCCGTCCCGGCCGGGGTCCCCGAGGCGGGACGCGGCCGGGGCGGCTCGACCGGGACGGCGCCGTCGGGGGTGTCGACCACCCAGCGACCGTCCTCGCGCCGGGCGGCGGGGGAGGGGCCCGGTTCCGCGCCGGTCAGGGTGGCCGCGACGACGTCGGCCATCGCGACGTCCCAGAGCACGCCCGAGCCGTCGGCCGGCGCGGTCATCGCCAGCGCCGCGGCGGTGAGGCCGGTCAGCGGGTCGGCGAGGGCGTCGCCGGCGAACACGGGGTCACCCCCGGCGTCCCGGGCGACCAGGCCCGCGGCGGCCGCGACGTCGTCGCCGAACCCGACCCGGTTCGAGGCGCGGCCGGCGGCGGTCAGCGAGATCCAGGTGGTGCCCGCCGCCACCGCGGCGCCGGCGTCGAGACCGAAGCCCGCCAGGGCCCGCGGCCGGGAGGCCTCGACCACCACGTCGGCGGCGGCGACGAGGGCGCGCAGCGCGGCGCGCCCGCGGAGCGTCGCGGGGTCCAGCTGCACCGAGCGGTGCCCGGCGTGCAGCAGCCGGTAGAAGGCGGGGTCGCCGCGGCGGGCGCCGTCCGGCCGGTCCGGCACCTCCACCTTGACCACGCGGGCACCGGCCAGGCCCAGCAGCGAGGCCGCGAGGGGTCCGGCCCACAGCGCGGAGAAGTCGACGACGAGCAGGCCGGCCACCGGCCGGGCCGGCAGGCGGGGGAGGGGAGGCGGCGCCACCTCCGGCGGGCGGACCGGACCGGCCGCGACACCGAGCAGCTCGGCCCGGGCGGCGAGCTCCTCGCCGGGGTGCGCGCCGACCCACGCCGCCACCACCGGCCACGGGTCGCCGGTGAGCTCCTCGCCGACGAGCGCGCCCAGCAGCAGCGGGTCACCGGGGCGGGCGCAGGAGACGGCGGCCCAGCCGTCGAGGGTGGGCAGCAGCCGGCAGCTGCCGCCGGCGGAGACGCGGCCGCCTCGCCGGTGCCCGGTCAGCGCCGCCCGTTCGGCCAGCAGCCGGGCACCGTCGAGCCGGACCGGGTGTGCGGTGTCCGCGGTGGCCGCCGCGATCCGGTCGGTCAGCTCCCGGGCCCTGGTCGCGGCGCGGCCCGGAGGGACGAGCGGCGGGCCGCCGGGGGAGCCGGTCAGCGCGACGACGCCGGAGGCCGCCCAGTCGGTCGACTCGGGCACGGCGTCCTCTGCGGTCGGGGGCTGATCGGTCGGGCGGTGCCGACGCTAACGACGTGCGGCGCGCGGGTACAAGGCCCTTCTCCGGAGTGGCCCGGCGGTCGCGACGTCTGGACGGGGCGGACGCGCGTCTCTACCGTGACACTCAGTGCCACCCGGCCGACGAGGGCCGGGGCCGACCGACGAGGGGTGCGCAGTGGGCAAGTGGTTCGAGACCGTGGCGGAGGCCCAGCGACGGGCGAAGCGCCGGCTGCCCAAGGGCGTCTACGGCGCGCTGGTCGCCGGCTCGGAGAAGGGCCTGACGGCCGCGGACAACCTGGCGGCCTTCGACGAGATCGGCTTCGCGCCGCACAGCGCCGGTCTGGCCAACTCCAAGCAGATGGCCACCACCGTGATGGGCCAGGAGATCTCGCTGCCGGTGATGATCAGCCCCACCGGCGTCCAGGCGGTGCACCCCGACGGCGAGGTGGCCGTCGCCCGCGCCGCCGCGGCCCGCGGCACGGCGATGGGGCTGTCGTCGATGGCCAGCAAGCCGATGGAGGAGGTCATCGCCGCCAACCCGAAGACCTTCTTCCAGCTCTACTGGGTCGGCGACCGGGACACGATGGCGGCCAAGGTCGAGCGGGCCAGGCGGGCCGGCGCCGCCGGGCTGATCGCCACCCTGGACTGGTCGTTCTCCTACGGCCGCGACTGGGGCAGCCCGTTCATCCCGGAGAAGATCAACTTCGAGGCGATGCGCCGGTACGCGCCGCAGGTCGCCCTCAAGCCGGCCTGGCTGCTCGACTTCGTCAAGACCGGCCGCATCCCGGACCTGACCGTGCCGAACATGGTCGCGCACCCCGGCGACCCCGCGCCGACGTTCTTCGGTGCCTACGGCCAGTGGATGCAGTCGCCGATGCCGACCTGGGACGACGTCGCCTGGCTGCGCGGCCTGTGGCCCGAGGCGCCGTTCATGCTCAAGGGCGTCATGCGGGTGGACGACGCCAAGCGCGCGATCGACGCCGGCGCCACCGCCATCTCGGTGTCCAACCACGGCGGCAACAACCTCGACGGGACGCCGGCCTCGATCCGCGCCCTCCCGGGGATCGCCGAGGCCGTGGGTGACCAGGTCGAGGTGCTGCTGGACGGGGGCATCCGCCGCGGCTCCGACGTCGCCAAGGCTCTGGCCCTCGGCGCGCGCGCGGTGATGATCGGCCGCGCCTACCTGTGGGGCCTGGCGGCCAACGGCCAGGCCGGGGTGGAGAACGTGCTGGACCTGCTGCGCGACGGCCTCGGCTCGGCGCTCGTCGGCCTGGGTCACCCCTCGATCGGGGAGCTGTCCCGCGACGACCTGGTGGTCCCGGCCGGCTTCGAGCGGCACCTCGGGGCCGAGGGCGCGCTCGCCGCCGCCACGGAGAGCACCTCCGGCCCGCGGACCCAGCGGGAGAAGGCCAGCCCCCGCTGACGGCGGAGCCCGCTCCGGCGGCGGCGGTGCCCGGGGAGACCCGGGTGCCGCCGCCGTCGTCGTCCGCGGGGGAGCCGGCCGGTCAGCGCGCCGGACGCTCCGCCCCGCCGTCGGCCACCGGGGCGGGGTCCAGGACCTCGTCGACCAGCCCCCAGGCCAGTGCGGTGGCCGCGTCGATCCGGGTGCCGGTGAGGCCGAGCCACGCCGTCCGCCAGCGGCCGGCCCGCCGCACGATGCTCACGGTTCCCCCGGCGCCGGGGATCAGGCCCATCGCCAGCTCCGGCAGGCCGAGCCGCGTGTCCGGGGCGGCCAGCACCCGGCCGGCGAAGCAGGGCAGCTCGACGCCGGCCCCGAGGCACGTGCCGTGCACGCGCACGGTCACCCGGTCGCGCAGCCGGTGCATCGCCTCGGCCACGCCGGCGCCGAGGCGGACCACGTGCGCGCGGGCGGGGTCGGGCGCGGACCCGAACTCGTCGAGATCGCCCCCGGCGGAGAACGCCGGCCCCTCGCCGGTGATCTCGACCAGCAGGTGCGGATCCCACTCGGCCGGGGTGAGTGCGGCCAGCAGGGCGTCGCGCATGGCCGCGTCGACGGCGTTGCGGCGGGCCGGCCGGTCCAGCCGGACGTGCAGCACGTCCCCGACCCGGGTGGTGACGACCCGGCGGGTCCGGTCGTCGGGGTCGCGCGCCGGCCCGCGCGCGGCCAGCCACCGGGCGAACTCCGGGCCGGCGAGCAGGGTGGAGTAGGCGGCCGACTCCGCGCTCAGCGCCGCCGGCACCGGCAGCCCGGCGCTCTGCCGGAGCAGCCAGACGAAGGTCAGCGCGGCCAGCGGGGTCGCCGCGAAGCGCCCGGCGAGCCCGGCGACCGCTGCCGTCAGGTCCGGGACGGCGACCGTGCGGGCGTCGCCGGAGCCCGCGGCCAGGCAGAGGTCCACGGCCTGCGCCAGCTCCCCGGGTACCCGCTCGACGCCGCGGGCCAGCGCGACCGTGCAGCGCCGGCTGCCGCGCAGGGCGGTCAGCGCGCGGCGGCGGGCGTCCGGGGGCAGGGCGGTGAACTCGCCGGCGTCCACCAGCAGCAGCGGGTCGACCGGCCGGCCCCCGCCGTCGAGCACCAGCGGCGGGGGCGGGGCCCCGGCGAGGTCGGCCGCCCGGACCGCAGCGGCGCGCAGGACCTCCTCGCCGTCCGCTGCCGGGAGGCTGGCCTGCATCTCGTCGCTCCTGTCGGTCCGGTGGCGGAGGCGGTCCGGGGCGGCGCGCGAGGCGGCCGGCCCGTCTGCTTGTTGCGTACCGTAAGCCGTTCTACATTGCGGGAGGGCCCGGGACGCCGCCGGCTCCCGCCCCCCGTTCGTCCCCCTGAGCAGATCGAGGTACCGATGCCCGAGGCCGTCGTCGTCAGCGCAGTCCGAACCGCGATCGGGACGGCCCGCAAGGGCACCCTCGCCGACACCACGTCCGAGGAGATGACCCAGACCGTCCTCACCGCGGCGATCGAGCGGTCCGGCCTCGACCCGCAGCTGGTCGACGACCTGGTCTGGGCGGAGTCGCTGTACGGCGGCGCCGCCGTGGGCCGGTACGCCGCGATCGCCGCCGGCCTGGAGCACGTGCCGGGTGTCGCGGTGAACCGGCACTGCGCGGGCAGCCTGACCGCCGTCGGCATCGCCGCGGCCCAGATCCGCTCCGGGATGGACCGCGCGATCGTGGCCGGCGGCGTGCAGTCGTCGTCGCTGTCGCCGATGTTCTCCCGCCGGGTCCCGGGCACCGCCGACCAGGTCGAGTCGTGGTTCCCGCCGATCCACCCCGACGCCCCCGACGCCCCCAGCCGGGACATGTCGATCACCGTCGGCTGGAACACCGCCCAGGAGGCCGGGCTCACCCGCCAGGACATGGACGCCTGGGCGTTCCGCTCCCACCAGCGGGCGGTCGAGGCGATCGACGCCGGCCTGCTCGCCGACGAGATCGTCTCCGTCAAGGCGCTGCAGAAGGACGGGAGCTACGTCGACTTCGCCGTCGACGAGCACCCGCGCCGGGACACCACGCTGGAGAAGCTCGCCTCGCTCAAGGTCCTGCACCCGGAGATCGAGGGCTTCTCGATCACCGCCGGCAACGCCAGCGGCGTCAACGACGCCGCCGCGGCGCTGACCCTGGTCAGCGGCGACCTGGCGGCGAGCGAGGGCCTCACCCCCCTGGCCACGGTGCGGGCCTGGTCCTCGACCGGCACCAACCCGCGCCGCACCGGCATGGCCCCGCTCGACGGCATCCCGAAGGTGCTGGACAAGGCCGGCCTGTCGGTCGGCGACATCGCGCTGTGGGAGATCAACGAGGCCTTCGCGTCCGTGCCCGTCGCCGCCTGCAAGCTGCTGGGCATCGACGAGGACAAGGTGAACGTCCACGGCAGCGGCTGCAGCCTCGGGCACCCCATCTCGGCGTCCGGCGCGCGCATGCTCACCACGCTGGTCCACGACCTGCGCCGGATGGGCGGGGGCCTCGGTGTCGCCACCATGTGCGCCGGCGGCGGCATGTCCGGCGCGGTCCTGATCGAGGTGTAGGACCCCCTCGCTCCGCCTCACCGCTGCGTCCGGGGGCGTTGTCCCCGGACCGGCCACTCCCGGTGCCGGAACGGCCGGTCGGGGGCCAACGCTCAGGACGTCTGCCTCGTGCGGCGCACCTGCGGAGGTCAGCGGCCGGCGGCCGGCTGCGGCTCGTGCCCGGTCGCCGGACGCTCCCGGGTGGCGTCCAGGCACGGTTCGCCGGCCAGCAGCTCCGCCCGGCGTGCCCGCAGCCCCCGCAGCGTGTTCTCCAGGCCGAACTCGAACTCCTCGTCGCCGGTCATGGCCAGCAGCTGCGGCCGCTCCAGCCGGAGGAGGACCCGCAGCCGGGGCGGCTCCTCGAAGGGCCCGGCGGGCACGTCGACCGGCGGGGCGCCCTCGCCGGCGACGCGGGCCAGCGCCGCCGAGCCGCGGGTGAAGACCGACAGCGCGGCGTAGGCGTTCATCGCCTCGTCCGGTGCGAAGCCGGCGCCGACCAGCACCTGGAGCACGCGGTCGATCCGCTCGGCGGAGAGCCGGTCGGCCTCCGGGGTGCTGGAGTCGCGCAGCACGACCAGGTCGCACAGCAGCGGGTGCTCGCGGAACATCCGCCGCTGCCGGCGGAAGTAGGCGCGCAGGTACTCGTCCCACGGCAGGTCACCGGGGATGTCGATGCGGCGGTCGAACTCCGCCATGGCCCGCTCGGCGAGGGTGTCGAGCAGCTCGTCCTTGCTGCGGAAGTACCAGTAGATGCTGGTGACGCCGACGTCGAGCCGCTGGGCCAGCCGCGGCATGCTCAGCGCCTCGAGCGACTCCTCGGAGGCGAGGTCGTAGGCGCCCTGCAGGATCTCCCCGGCGCTGATCGAGCCCCGCGCGCGGCGCTTGCGCGGCGGGTTCTGGGGAGCAGGGGTGGACGACACGCCGGGTTTCCCTTCCGAGGACTGTGGCCCAGCCTAGTCCGGTTCTCCTCCGTCCCCGGCCCGCGCTGCAACCGCCGCCAGGGGGCCCTCCACCTGCGCGGGGACGCCGGATGCTTCCCCTCCGACACCGTCATGTGATAGTTGTCGAAACGTCCACGGGTACTCGCCGCGGACAGCGGTGGCGTCCGTCCGGGGCGCTGCCCCCGTCATCCGAGAGCGAGGTCGCCGTGACCGCCTCCCCCTGGGCGCCACCCGCACGCGTCGTGCCCGTGCCGGCCGCGCCCACGCTCGCGGCGCACGTCCGGGACTGGCGCGCGGCGCACGGGCTCACCCACGGCGATCTCGCCCGCAGGCTCGGGGTCGCGCGCACCACGGTCCGCAACTGGGAGCTGGGCCGGCGTCCGCAGCCGCTGCAGCTCGCGGCGCTGGCCCGGCTGTTCGGCTGGGACGACCTGACCGCGCGGGCCGTCGCCGGCGAGGACCGGGTGCGCACGGAGCGCACCTCCGGTGGCCGGCACGCCTCGCCGCTGTGCCGGGCACGTCTGGCCGCCGGGCTGACCATGACGCAGGTGGCCAACCGGGTCGGTGTCACCCCGGCCAGCGTCTCGCGGTGGGAGAACGGCTGCCGCCGGCCCAGTCCCGGCCACCGGCCGGCGCTGGCGCGGGTGCTGCGGGTCGCGCCCGAGCGGCTGGACGCGCTGCTCGAGGACACCCCGGCGGGGAGGTGGGACGGCTCGGCGCTGCCGGGTCTCGGCGGCCTGCGCCGCGCCGCGGGGTGCAGCCAGCGGGAGTTCGCCGCGGCGCTGGGGATCGGCTCGACCACCGCGCACCGCTGGGAGAACGGGCGCACCCGCGTGCCGGAGGATCGGCTGGAGGGGGTCGCCGCGGTCCTCGGGCTCTCGCCCGCGGAGCTGCTGGAGAGGGGCGCGACGCCGGTCGCCCGGACCGACGCGATGCCGGCGCTGGCACGGCTGCGGACGGCGGCCGGGATGAGCCAGCAGGAGGCGGCGCACCACGTGGGCATCAGCGTCCGGACGCTGCGCCGCTACGAGCACGGACGCCGCCGGCCGGGCCTGGCCGCCGCGCGGGCGCTGGCCCGCTGCTACCGGCGTCCGCTGGCCGACGTGCTGCGCGCCGGCGCGGTCCCGGTGCCGCCGATCCTCGTGCGCCGCGTCTGGCTGCCCGCCGACCTGCCCGCCGTGCTGGAGGCGCTGCGGGCCACCGCGGGGCTCTCGGCCGCGGAGCTCGGCCGCCGGCTGGGGACGACGGGCCGCCGGGTGCGGACGTGGGAGCGCGGGATCGCCGTCCCCGGGCGGGCGGCCTGCCAGCGGCTGGAGCTGCTGCACCAGCTGCCGCAGGACCGGCTGGCCCGGCTGGCGCGCGAGTTCGTCCCGGCGGTCTGAGGCCGGCGCCGGCGCCGGTCCACGCGGCGATCGTCGGCCCGGTCCCCGCGCTGCCGCGGCTGCCGGTCCGGCGGACGCGCGTCGCAGAGCTCCGCCTGCACCGGGCGGGAGCGCGGCCGACCGTACAGTGACCGCCAGGACATCTCTCAGAGGAGAAGACATGCGCGACGCGGTGATCGTCGAGGCCGTCCGGACCCCGGTCGGCAGGCGCAAGGGCGGGCTGTCCGGCGTGCATCCGGCCGACCTGTCGGCGCACGTGCTGCGGTCGCTCGTGGAGCGGGCCGGCGTGGACCCCGCCGAGGTCGAGGACGTGATCTGGGGCTGCGTCGGCCAGGTCGGCGAGCAGACGTTCGACATCGGACGCACCGCCGCGCTGGCGGCGGGCTGGCCGGAGACGGTCACCGGCGTGACCATCGACCGCCAGTGCGGCTCCTCGCAGCAGTCGATCCACTTCGCCGCCGCCGGTCTGGTCGCCGGGCAGTACGACGTGGTGGTCGCCGGGGGCGTGGAGTCGATGAGCCGGGTGCCGATGGGCGCCTCGCTGATCGACCAGGATCCCTTCGGCGAGGCCTTCATGGCCCGCTACGGCGTCTTCCCCAACCAGGGCGTCGGCGCGGAGATGATCGCGGAGAAGTGGGGCCTCACCCGCGAGGAGTGCGACGACTTCTCCGTGGGCTCGCACGAGCGGGCCGCCGCGGCGCGCGCCGAGGGGCGCTTCGCCGGGCAGATCGCGCCGGTGACCCTGCCCGACGGCACGGTGGTGGCCGAGGACGAGGGCATCCGCCCGGGGACGACGGCCGAGGTGCTGGGCGCCCTGAAGACGGTGTTCAAGCCCGAGGGCGGGGTGATCACCGCGGGCAACTCCTCGCAGATCTCCGACGGGTCCGCGGCGCTCCTGATGACGACGAGCGACAAGGCGCGCGAGCTGGGGCTGACGCCGATCGCGCGGGTGCACACCGCGGTGCTGGCGGGCGCCGACCCGGTGATGATGCTGACCGCGCCGATCCCGGCGACGGAGAAGGCGCTGCGCCGGTCGGGGCTGTCGCTGGACGAGATCGGTGCGTTCGAGGTCAACGAGGCGTTCGCGCCGGTGCCGCTGGCGTGGCTGGCCGACGTGGGGGCCGACGCCAAGGCGCTCAACCCGAACGGCGGCGCGATCGCGCTGGGCCACCCGCTCGGCGGTTCCGGCGCCCGGATCGCGACGACGCTGCTGCACCACATGCGCGACAACGGCATCCGCTACGGCCTGCAGACGATGTGCGAGGGCGGCGGCCAGGCCAACGCCACGATCTTCGAGCTCCTCTGACCAACCTATGAGGTCGAAGTCAAGTCGGGTCTTGGCTGATGGTGGGCAGGTTGGGTCGGCTCGCCGGCTGCTGCCGGTCGAGTTGATCTTGTAGT
>NZ_JBJNRJ010000007.1:0-58026 GCF_046233715.1 Trujillonella humicola
CCCCCCCCCCCCCCCCCCCCCCCCCCCCCCCCCCCCCCCCCCCCCCCCCCCCCCCCCCCCCCCCCCCCCCCCCCCCCCCCCCCCCCCCCCCCCCCGCGGCCGCGCCCCCTGACCCGGGGAGGCGCCATGACCGACCTGCTCGCCATCGGCACGCGCAAGGGGCTGTGGCTCGCGCGCAGCGAGGACGACCGCCGCAGCTGGACCCTCGACGGCCCGCACCTGCTGGCCCAGGAGGTGGCCGCGGTCTCGATCGACACCCGCGGTCCGGTGCCCCGCGTGCTGGCCGGCATCCAGTACGGCCACTGGGGGCCCACCGTGATGCGCTCGGACGACCTCGGCCGCAGCTGGCAGGAGACCGGGGACGGCGCCATCCGCTTCCCGGAGGACACGGGCGCCGCGCTGGCCCGGGTGTGGCAGCTGCGCCCGGACTCCGCCGACCGGCCCGGGGTCGTGTGGGCCGGCTGCGAGCCGCACTCGCTGTGGCGCAGCGAGGACGGCGGCGGCAGCTTCGAGCTGGTCCGCGGTCTGTGGGAGCACCCGCACCGGCCCACCTGGGAACCCGGGGGCGGCGGGGGAGCCGTGCACACCGTGCTGCCCGACCCCTCCTCGGACCGCGTGCTGGTCGCGATGAGCACCGGCGGGGTGTACCTCAGCGAGGACGGCGGCGGCTCGTGGGAACCGCGCAACAAGGGCATCAGCGCGGTCTTCCTGCCCGACGAGCTGCCCGAGTACGGGCAGTGCGTGCACAAGGTGGCCGTCGACGCCGGCCGCCCCGACCGGATGTACGCCCAGAACCACTTCGGCGTCTTCGCCACCGACGACGCCGGGGTCTCCTGGCGGTCGATCGCCGGTGGGCTGCCGGCAGACTTCGGCTTCCCGATCGCCGCCTCCCCGCACGCCTCGGGAACGGCGTGGGTGGTCCCGCTGGTCGCCGACGTGGAGCGGCTGCCGCCCGGCGGGCGGCTGCGGGTGCACCGCACCCGGGACGGCGGCGGGACCTGGACCGAGCTGGGGGAGGGGCTGCCCGACGCCAGCTGGGCGGCGGTCATGCGCGACGCGATGTGCGTGGACGACGGCGACCCGACCGGTGTCTACGTGGGCACCCGCGACGGCTGCGTCTACGCCTCGGCCGACGAGGGGGACTCCTTCCGGCCGGTCGCCGTCCACCTGCCCGACGTCCTGACGGTGAAGGCGGCGAGGCTGCCGTGACGGCGGAGGTGGTGCTCCCCGGCGTCCTCGCCGACCTGGCCGGCGGGGCCAAGCACCTCACGGTCGACGGGGGCGGCTCGCTCGCCGACCTGCTCGACGGGCTGGCCGCGCGGCATCCGCTGCTGGCCCGCCGCATCCGCGACGAGACCGGGGCGGTGCGCCGCTTCGTCAACCTCTACGTCGACGGGGACGACGTCCGCTTCGGCCAGGGGTTGGCCACCCCCGTCCCGGACGGCGCGGTCGTGCAGGTGCTCCCGTCCGTCGCGGGCGGCTGACCGGGGTCTACAGGGTGGCGAGCTCCGCGCACTCCGGGCACAGCTGCTCGTCGGCGTAGCCCTCCGGTGGCCACGGCGTCTGCTCGTCGACCGCGACGTAGGCGCCGCACAGCGACTTGCGGCTGCGGCCGTGCACCTTGCCGATGGTGGCGTGCAGGGGACCGATCCGGCGGGGCTGGAGGCCGTCGGGGGTCCCGACCGCACCGACCATGACCACCGCGTGCGCGGTGCCGTAGGCGTAGGCCGTCGTCATGGCCGCCAGGGTCCGAGCCCGCCGGGGGACGGGCCAGCACCCGGGGGGGCGTGTCCGTTCCACCCGTCCCACCCGTCCCAGCCGGCACGCAGCGGCGTGCGCCGCCCGGGGAGGCCGGCCGCGCATGGCAGCTCTCCCCACCGTTTCCGGCGACTTTCGGCAGGTCAGCGTCCCGAACGCGCCGGGCCAGGCCGCCTAGCGTCGTCGGCATGCAGACCCGAGTCGACGTCCGCCCCGTCCTCGAGGCCCTCGCGGCCGACGACCAGCCGGTGACGATGTTCGCGCTGCTGGCGCGGCTGAACCCGCGGCCGGCCCACGGTGACGCCGCGGCCTGGCGGCAGCGTCAGGTCGAGCTGCTGGAGTGCTTCACCCGCGCCCACGAGGCCGGCCACCTCGACTCGCTGCCGCGCGAGCCGGGCCAGGTGACCGAGACCTTCGCGCTCACCGCGCGAGGGCGCGACCTGCTCACCACCGACGTGACCCGGCCGTTCTCGCGCATCGCCGGCGACCGCCCCACGGACACGCCGCCGCCGGCAGTGGAGCGCTCCGGCGGTCGCTGGGTGGTGCGGGGCCGCACCAGCGTCCGGATCGGCTGACGCCCCCCAGTCGCGGAGGTGGGTGGGCGGAGGTGGGTCAGCTCAGCTGGGCGGCGACGAGCGGCTCGAGGGTCACCCCGGGCTTGTCGCGGAGCACACCCATCACCCACTTGGTGGTGAACAGGGCGAGCAGCTCGCCGTCGGCACGCCGCATGACCTCCGTGCCACTGGAGGCGGTGATGATCGGCACCGAGGCCTCGTCGGTGCGCATGGCCAGGGAGTACGGCAGCGGCTCGAGGCTGATGCGGGCGCCGAACTCGTGCTCCATGCGGTGGGCGGCCACCTCGAACTGCATGGGGCCGACGACGGCGAACACCGGGGCGCCGTCCCCGCGGCGCTCGGAGGTCAGCACCTGCACCACGCCCTCGCCGGCGAGGGTCTCGATGCCCTTGCGGAACTGCTTGTACCGGCTGGTGTCGGCTACCCGCGCGACCGAGAAGTGCTCGGGCGCGAAGGTGGTGACGGGGGGATAGCGCACCGGCCGCTCGACGAACAGGGTGTCGCCGACACCGAGCGCCGCGGCGTTGACCAGGCCGACGACGTCCCCGGGGAACGCCGTCTCGATGGTCTCCCGGTCGCGGCCGAACACCTGCTGGGCGTACTTGGTGGCGAACGGCCGGCCGGTGGCGGCGTTGGTGACCACCATGCCGCGCTCGAACACCCCGGAGCAGACCCGGATGTAGGCCAGCCGGTCGCGGTGACCGGTGTCCATCCCGGCCTGCACCTTGAACACGAAGGCGCTGAACGGCGCGTCGAGCGGGTGTGCCCGGCCGTCGGCGTCGGGCCGGGGCGCGGGCGGCGGCGCCAGGTCCACGAGGACGTCGAGCAGCTGGCCGACGCCGAAGTTGGAGACGGCGGAGGCGAACAGCACCGGTGTCGTGACGCCGGAGAGGAACAGCTCCTGGTCGTGCTCGGCGCCGGTCTCGGCGAGCAGCTCGGACTCCTCGACGGCCTGCGTCCAGGCGTCGCCCTCGCGAGCGGCCGCGGCCTCGGCGGGGACCACCTCCTCCGGGGCGATCGTGGCGCCGCCCGCGGTCCGGGTGAAGTGCCGGTAGGTGCCGTCGCGGCGGTCGAGCACGCCGCGGAAGTCGCCGGCGATGCCCACCGGCCAGGTCAGCGGCGTGGGTGTGAGGCCGGTGCGCTCGGTGATCTCGTCCATCAGCGCGAGGGCGTCGAGGCCGGGCCGGTCCCACTTGTTGACCACCGTGATGATCGGGATGCCGCGGTGCTTGCAGACCGCGAACAGCTTCATGGTCTGGGTCTCCAGGCCCTTGGCCGCGTCGACCAGCATCACCGCGGCGTCGACCGCCGTGAGCACCCGGTAGGTGTCCTCGGAGAAGTCGGCGTGACCCGGGGTGTCCAGCAGGTTCACCACGGCGTCCCGGTAGGAGAACTGCAGGGCCGCGGAGGTGATGGAGATGCCGCGGTCGCGCTCCATCTCCATCCAGTCGCTGACCGTGCCGCGGCGGCCGGCCTTTCCGTGCACGGCGCCGGCCTGCCCGATCACGCGGGCGTGCAACGCCAGGGCCTCGGTCAGCGTGGACTTGCCCGCGTCGGGGTGGCTGATGACGGCGAAGGTCCGCCGCCGGGCCGCCTCGGCGGCCACGTCCACCCGGAAGGCCCCTGACGGGCCGGCGGCGGTCGGGGCGGCGGTGCTCACGAGTGGCTCTCCCTGGGGGTGCGGATCGTCCGGGGGCGGGTCCGACGCGGACAGGCGAGAGGCCCCGGCCGGTTCCGACCGGGGCCTCTCGTCGCCTGCGGGCGGGTCCCGGCGCCGCGGACGTGGCCGGACCCGTGGCCCGGCGACTCCTCAGGTTACCGGCTGCCGGCCTGCACCCCGGTCCGGTCCCCGGGCCCGTCCGAACCCGCCGGGTACTCCAGCAGGGGGACCTCGCCGGCTGCCCAGGCCGCCAGCACCGGCTCGACGATCCGCCAGCCCTCCTCGGCCTCGACGTCGCTGATGGACAGCGTGGTGTCCCCGTCCAGGAGCTCCCGCAGCAGGAGCCCGTAGGCAGGCAGGTCGTGCGGCGCCAGCCGCGCGCCGAGCACCTCCCGCTCGAGGTCGAACGGGTCGCCCGCGCCGTTGAGGTTGAGCTCCAGCGCGATGGCGTCCGGGGACAGCGTCAGGCGCAGCACGTCCGGCTCGGGTTCGGCGTCCAGGAACGGCAGGTGCGGGACCGGCCGGAACCGGACGACGATCTCCTGCCGGTCGGCGCCCAGGGCCTTGCCGGTGCGCAGGTGGAACGGCACGCCCGCCCACCGCCAGTTGTCCACGGTCACGGTGAGCTCGGCGAAGGTCTCGGTCTGCCGGGCCGGGTCGACGCCGTCCTCGGCGGCGTAGTCGGGCAGCTCGCGGCCGCCGGCGCGTCCCGCGGTGTACCGGCCGCGGACGCTGCCGGTCCGGGGGTCGGCCGGCCGGACTGCGCGCAGCACGTCGGCCTTGCGGGCGGGCAGGGAGGTCGCGTCCAGGGCCAGCGGGGGCTCCATCGCCACGATCGCGAGGAGCTGCAGCAGGTGGTTCTGCACCATGTCGCGCAGGGCCCCGGCCGAGTCGTAGTAGCCGGCCCGGCCCTCCAGCCCGAGCGTCTCGTCGGCGACGATCTCCACCCGCTCGATGTGCGCGGCGTTCCAGATCGGCTCGAAGACCCGGTTGGCGAAGCGCAGGCCGAGGACGTTGAGCACCGTCTGCTTGGCCAGGAAGTGGTCGACCCGGAAGACCGCCTCCTCGGGCAGCAGCCCGTGCAGCAGCTCGTTGAGCGCCCGGGCCTCGGTCAGGTCGGCGCCGAACGGCTTCTCCACGACCAGCCGCGCGCCCTCGGGCAGCCCGATGTCGGTCAGCGCGGTCACGACCGGGTGGAACAGGGTGTGCGGCAGGGCCAGGTAGACCACGGGCTCGGTGTCCACGCCGGCGAGCGCCGCGCGCAGGTCGGCCGGGTCGGTGACGTCGGCCCGGGCGTAGTGCAGCCGGTCGAGGAGCCGTCGGTGCGCGTCGTCCGGCAGGTCGCCGGCGTGCGCGGCCAGCCGGTCGCGGGCCCAGTCGCGGTAGGCGTCGTCGTCCCAGTCCTCGCGCGCCACCGCGAGCAGTCCGGTGCCGTCGGGGAGGGCGCCGGTTTCGTACAGGCGGGCGAGCGAGGGGAGGAGGAGCCGGCCGGTGAGGTCTCCCGTGCCGCCCAGGACGACGAACGAGCGGGTCATCCCGCGCCCCGCCCGCCGGCCTCGGCGCGCGCCAGCTTGACCCCGCTGGCGATCAGGCCGAGGTGGCTGAACGCCTGCGGGAAGTTGCCGAGGAACGCGCCGCTGCCCGGGTCGATCTCCTCCGACAGCAGCCCGAGCCGGTTGGTCCGGCCGCACAGGGAGTCGAACAGCTCGTGGGCCTCGTCCAGCCGCCCCTGGCCGGTCAGGTTGTCGGTCAGCCAGAAGCTGCACAGCACGAAGGCCCCCTCGCCGCCGGGCAGCCCGTCGTCGGACTCCTCGTGCAGGTAGCGGTAGAGCAGCCCGTCGCCGGCGTCCAGGTGCCGGCGGACCGCCTCGGTCGTGGACACCATCCGCGGGTCGTCGAAGGGCACCAGGCCGCGCAGCGGCAGGGTGAGCAGGGCGGCGTCCAGCCCGCCGCGACCGGTGCCGTCGTCGGCGGCGAGCTGCTCGGTGAACGACTGCCGGTCGGGGTCCCACGCCCGGTCGAGCACGGCGGTGCGGATCCGGTCGAGCTCCGTGCGCCACCGGTCGCGCGGGTGGTCCAGGCGCCGGGCCTCGGCGATCCGCAGCGCGCGCTCGACCGCCACGGCGCACATGGCCACGGAGTAGGTGAAGGGCCGGCCCGCGCTGCGGACCTCCCAGATGCCGTGGTCGGGGGTCGACCAGTTCTCGATCGCGCCCTCGGTGAGGTCGCACAGGACCCGCCAGAGGTGCTCGTCCACCCGCCCGCCGCCGTCGACCCATCCCCAGGCGACGTCGAGCAGCTCGCCGTAGACGTCGTGCTGGGTCTGCCCGGCGGCGCCGTTGCCCCAGCGCACCGGCGCGGAGCCCCGGTACCCCGAGAGGGCGGCGTCCTCGGTCTCGGGCGGGGGCTGCCCGCCGTCGAGGGCGTACATCAGGTGCGGCTGCCCGTCGCGCTCGACGTTGGTCAGCGTCCACGCGAGGAACGCCCGCGACTCGGCCGGCATGCCGACCTGGCGCAGGGCGTAGGTGGAGAACGCGGCGTCGCGCACCCAGGTGAAGCGGTAGTCCCAGTTCCGCACGCCGCCGATCTCCTCGGGCAGCGAGGACGTCGCCGCGGCCATGATCGCCCCGCTGGGCACGTGGTCGAGGAGTTTCAGGGCCATCGCGGAGCGGAGCACCAGACCGCGGTGGGGGCCCTCGTACCGGAGCTTCCCCGCCCAGGCCCGCCAGGCCTGGGCCGTCTGGTGCACGACTGCGCCGGGATCGACGCGGTCCAGCAACCGGGTGGTGCCCGACCAGTGCAGCGAGACGGTCAGGCGCTCTCCGGCGCGCAACGGGACGGTCGCGCCGATCGACCCGTCCGGGGCGACGTCGAGGTCGTGCGAGCACCACAGCACGAGCACGAGGTCGGGGCGGGTGGGCCAGTGGATCCGCCAGGCCCCGCTCTCCCGGGTGACGCGCACGTCGTCGCGGGGGGCGAGCCGCACGTGCAGGTCCGCGCTGCCCGAGACCACCCGCGCCACCCGCAGCAGCTCGCTGCGACCGGCCGGGACCAGCTCCTCGAGGTCGGCCCCCGAGCGCAGCGCCAGGCAGTCGGTGAGCTCGACGACGCCGTCCGGCCCGGCGAGCTGGGTGATCAGCACGTTGCTCTCGTCGAGGTAGCGCTGGTCACCGCCGCGCAGGCCGCGGGGCGCCATGGTGAAGGAGCCCCCGCGCCGGGGGTCGAGGAGGCCGGCCAGGAACGGCGGGCTGTCGAACTCGGGCAGGCACAGCCACGGGATCGACCCGTCCCGGGCGACCAGCGCGCAGGTGGCGCCGTCCCCGATGAGCCCGTGGTCCTCGATGGGCAGATGACCGTCGACGGGCTCCAGCGGGTCCGGCGCCACCGCGGTGCTCAGAGGGCCCGGCTGCTGCTGCGCCGGCCCGTGACGGCGACGTAGATGCCGAGCACGATGATCGCGCCGATCGTCGAGCCGATGAAGCCGGCCGTCCCGATCTCGAAGCCGTTCCCGCTGATGACGTTGCCCAGCAGGTTGCCGACCAGCGAGCCGATGATCCCCAGCACGATCGTGCCGAGGATGCTCAGGTCCTGCTTGCCGGGGATGACGGCCCGGGCGATGAGCCCGGCCACCAGTCCGATGACGATCAGGACGATGATGTTCCAGATCATGAGGGGCTCCTCGTGTGTCCTCAGGCCCCCGCTCTGGGGGCGACGGGAACGCTGTGCCCCGATGCCGCGATCTTGAACATGACGAATCGGTGACGATCCTCCTCGGGCCCGCGACGCGAGGTCGCGATGGGCCTCAGCCGTCCGGCGGCCGGTGCCGGTCGGAGGCCGGCCGTGTTCCGCCGGTGGCTCGGGTGGCACCCCGACCGGTGTCGCCGGTGGACGCGGCGGCGTCGTCCCGGTGCCCGTCGTCCCGGTGTCCGTCGACCTGAGGTCCGTCGTCCCGGTGTCCCTCGTCCTGGTGCCCGTCCTCCTCGCCGGTCGGGTCGGCCCAGGCGGGCTCGTCGTCGTCGGGGTCGGATCCCGGCCCTGCTGCCGGCCGGCGACCGCGGACGTAGTCGACGACCCGGCCGAAGCACGCCGCCACCGGCACGGCCAGGAACGCGCCGAGGATGCCGAAGGTGACGGCCCCGGCCGTGACGGCCAGGATGATCGCGAAGGGGTGCAGCCGCAGGACCGGGCTGATGATCAGCGGCTCCAGCAGGTTGCCCTCGGCCTGCTGCACGAGCACGACCAGTCCGAGCACCAGCAGCGCGGTACCCAGTCCCTGGTCGGCGAGGGCCACGAGGACGGCCAGGAGGCCGGACGCGAAGGCTCCCACGATGGGGAAGAAGCCGCCGAAGAAGACCAGCAGCGCCAGCGGGAACGCCAGGGGGACGCCGAGCAGCACGAGCCCGATCCCGATCGCGACCGCGTCGACGAGCGCGACGAGCACCTGCGCCCGGAAGTAGGCACCCACCGTCCACCAGAGCTGGCCGGACACCTGCCGCACGTGCCGCCGGGCGGTCCGCGGGAGCAGGCTGGTCACGCCGGCCCAGATGCGGTCCCCGTCGCGCAGGTAGAAGAACAGCGCCACGAGGAAGATCAGCAGCGCGGTGCCGAAGTCGACCACCCGCTGCAGCAGGTCGAGCCCCTGCCCCACCACCCCGGTCGCGCCTCCGTCGAAGGAGTCGACGGCCTGCTGGACGGCGGCGCTCAGCCCGCCCTCGCCGATGTCGAACGGCAGGGGGACGGGGGAGTCGGCGAGGAACTCCTCGAGGTCGGCGAAGGCGTCCTCGATGCTCTCGGCCAGGGCCGGCAGCTGGTCGAGGAACTGCGGCACGACGAACCACAGGGCCAGGCCGATGACGCCGGCCGTGGCCAGGATGAGGGCCAGCGAGGCGACCGCGCCCGGGGCCCCTTTGCGCTTGAGCCAGGTCGACGCCGGCGACAGCACCGCCGCGGGGAACGCCGCGACCACCAGCGCGGCCGCCAGGATGCTCACCTGCCGCAGCAGCAGGAAGAGCAGCACGAGGACGCCGGCGACGCCCAGCGCCGCCCAGGCCCGCCGTCCGGTCCGCATCAGCAGGGCGTCGTTCGATCCGGTCTCTCGTGGTGCGCCCATGGCCCGGTCAGTGCCCGCTGCGGACGCCGGCGACGCGTCGGGGACGGCCTCGGATGCTCGTCATCTCCCGGTGGGCGTGCGTCCGGCCCGCCCGTGCGGGGTCACGACGGGTCGGCGGTGAAGGGGCGGACGGACGCGCCGTCGCCCATCGCGTCCTTCTCGATGACCGCGAACGTGCCGTCGGCCTGCAGGATCACCGCCGCGACGTCGTCCAGCGAGCCCAGGCCGTTCTCCCGCGCCGCCGAGTGCAGGTCCGACTCGACCATCCGGTGCCGGCGCAGGGCCCGCTGCACCGGCTCCCCGTCGTGGAACAGCAGGGTGGGGCCGGGGTCCAGCAACCGGTTCACCGCCGACCAGCGGGCTCGGGCCACGGCGAAGACCCACTGCAGGAGGACCAGCAGCGTGAAGGTCACGAGGGCCTCGGCGAGGGAGACCTCGGTGGCGGTGAGCACCCGGCCGAAGGCCGAACCGAGCGTCACCGTGATGACGAAGTCGAACGGCGTCATCTTCGACATGGTGCGGGGACCGCTGCCGCGCAGCAGCAGCGCCAGCCAGGTGTAGCCCAGGGTGCCGATCAGCAGGATGCGCAGGATCGGATCCCAGGAGTCCCAGAGGAACTGGGTCTCGTCCACGGGGAACCTCCGTCCACTCGGGCGCCGCGGACGGGCGGCGCCGGCACACCCACCTCAGCCCGGGAGCCCGGTCCCCGCCAGCCGGGACGGCGGCGGACCGTCCGGCGTCCGTCCCGATCGTCGTCCCCTTCCCCGGGACGGACGCATCCGGGGCCCGACGCAGATCCGGCGGTTCGGGCACCGCGGTGCGCCGGGTAGTGAGAGGACGTGCGCGCCGTCACCGGGCTGTTCTGGCTCGGCCTCTACCTGGCCGTGGCCGTCGTACCGCTGGTCTTCGCGCTGCTGGGCCCGGCCCCCCGCGGCCGCGACTTCTGGACGGACTTCTCCGTCGGCCTCGGCTTCGTCGGCCTGGCGATGCTCGGGCTGCAGTTCGCCGTCGTCGCGCGCAGCCGTGCCGTCGCCGCCCCGTACGGCATCGACGTCGTCATCCAGTTCCACCGGCAGATCAGCTGGGTGGCGACGGCCTTCGTCCTGGCCCACCCGGCCATCCTGGTGGCGACCGATCCGGCGACGGCGGCACTGCTGAACCCGGTGGGCGCGCCGTGGCGGGCCCGCGCCGGCGTGCTGGCGGTGGTCGCGCTGCTGGCGCTGATCGCGCTGACCGTCTGGAAGAAGCGGCTGGGCCTGCGCTACGAGTGGTGGCGCCTGACCCACGGTGTGCTGGCCACCGTGGTCGTCGTCGCGGCGCTCGCGCACATCTACCTGGTCGGCCACTACGTCGACACCCTGTGGAAGCAGGGCCTGTGGGCGGCGACGTCGCTGGCCTTCGTCGGCCTCCTGGTGTGGACCCGGGTCGTCCGCCCGTTCCGCGTGCTGCGCCGGCCCTGGGTGGTCGACGACGTCGTGCCGGAGGGCAACGACGTCACCACCGTGAGGTTGCGTCCCGACGGACACGACGGGTTGCGCTTCCGTGCCGGCCAGTTCGCCTGGCTCACCCTCGGCGGCACGCCGTACCAGCTGGAGGAGCACCCCTACTCCTTCTCGTCGAGTGCCGACAGCCCCGACGGCTCGGTCGCCTTCACCGTCAAGGCGGTCGGGGACGGCAGCGGCGAGGTGGCGCGCACGGAGGTCGGCGCGCGGGCCTACGTGGACGGTCCCTACGGCGTCTTCACCACCGAGCGGCACGAGGGACCGCACGTCGTCCTGGTCGCCGGCGGCATCGGGATCACACCGGTCATGAGCATCCTGCGGACGCTCGCCGACCGGGGAGACCGGCGCCCCGTCCTCCTCGTCTACGCCAACCCGTCGGCGGACGAGGTGATCTTCCGCGACGAGCTCCAGGAACTGCAGCAGCGGCTCGACCTGACCGTGGTCCACGTGCTCGACGACCCGCCCGAGGGGTGGACCGGCGAGACGGGGCTGGTCGACGCCGATCTCCTGCGGCGGCACCTGCCGCCGCACACCAGCCGGGGGCACGTCTTCGTGTGCGGCCCCGACCCGATGATGGATGCGGTGCACGAGGCGCTGGTGGGCCCCCTCGGCGTGCCCTCCGAGCGCGTCGTCATGGAGCGCTTCGCGTTCGTCGACTGACAGGAGTCCGCCCGTGCGTCACGTCCTGGCCACCCGCGTCGCGATCGTCCTCGGGCTGCTGCTCGTCGCGGCGACCGTCCTGTTCGCCCTCGCGGCGTAGGTGACCGTGAGCCGCCGGCACGGCGCCGGCGGCTCACCGGCGGTCGCGGATCAGGGACGGGCAGCGCCCGGGCCGCTGGAGCTCTCGGCAGCCCGCCCCCGGGCCAGCCGGGCGAGACGGTGCAGGGCCCACCGGTTGCGCAGCTGCAGCCCCCAGGTGATGAGGGGGTTGTGGACCTGGTCGACCGGGCCGTCGACGGGCCGCTCCTCCATGGTGACGACGGTGCCGACGTCGATCGGCGTCAGGCGCAGGCGGACGACGACGACCCCGACCGGGCGCAGCTTCGCCTCCAGCTCGAGCAGGGTGTCCGGCTCCGCGGCGCGGACGACGGTCACATCCCTGATCACCGTCACCCCGAGGGCGCCCAGCTCGTGGTGCAGGGTGGCGCCCACGGACGGCCAGTTCCCCTCCGTCCGGCGCAGCCGGCGCGCGCCGATCACCCACAGCGGGTACGTGGCGGGGTCCTGGAGCACGGCGAAGACATCGTGCGGAGCGGCCTCGATGACCGCGTGGGTCACTGCCCAGGACATGCTCGTCTCCCTGTCGTCTCCGGTCCGTGCACGAGGTCGGGCTGCCCGGGGCGGTCGGTCGGTGCTGACATCCCGCCCATCGTCGTCGCGGTCCCGGCCGGGCACCACCGGGCATCCGGGCAACGATCCCGGCGCGGTCCTGCCCGGGCCGGGCAGCTCCTCGGCCGCCGGGCACGCCGTCGTGCGCGGCGCTACGGTCGTCCCAGGTCGAGAGCCCGGCCTGACGCGCACGTCCGCGGGACACGGCGGGTCCGTCGGCCCGGTGCCGGCACGAGAGATGCCCGTGGACGACCGACCCTCGCTCGAGTCGCTGCAGCACCGGCACCACATGGCGGTGCGGGCTCCCGTCGGCGCCCGCACGGTGCCGGGGTCCGGCAGCGGAGGGCACCGGCGTCGTCCCGGAACGGCCGGGTGCTCCCCGCCCCCGGGTGGCAGGACACGGGACGACGTCGGAGAGAGGAGTTCCCGTGTTGTGGATCGTGCTGATCCTGCTGCTGGCCCTGGCCGGCGGCTTCCTGGGGGCGCTGCTGGAGTTCGCGCTCTGGGCGGTCCTCCTCGTGGTGGTGGGGATCCTGGCGGCCGGAGTGCTCGCCTGGCGCGCGGTCACGGCCCGCACCGGTGCGGGCGGCGGGAGGAGGCGCCCGTGACGGCCCGGGAGACGACGCTCGTCCCGGCGACCGGCGTCCTCGACGGGGCCCGGACGCTGGCCACGGTGCTCCTGCCCGTGGCTGTGCGCGGCGCGATCGTGCGCCGCCCGCGGGCCGTCGCGCTGGCCGAACGGATGGATGCCGACACCCGGGCGGTGCGGTGGATGCAGCGGCTGCGCGACCGCTACGGCCCCGGGCCGGTGCGCATCCGCGTGCCCGGGCGGCAGCTCACCGTCGTCCTCTCGCCCGACCACGTGCACCGCGTGCTGGCGGAGACGCCCCGGCCGTTCAGCGCCGCCACGCGGGAGAAGCGCGCCGCGCTGGCGCACTTCCAGCCCGAGGGCCTGCTCATCTCGGCGCCGGAGGAACGGGCGCACCGGCGGCCGTTCAACGAGGCTGTGCTGGACGCCGGCGCGCCGCTGCACCGGCTGGCCGGCCCGATGAGCCGGGCGGCGCGCGAGGAGGCCGGGGCGCTGCTGGCCGAGGCGGACCGGACCGGGGCGCTCACCTGGGACGCCTACGCGGCGGCGTGGTGGCGCACGGTCCGCCGCGTCGTCCTCGGCGACGCGGCGCGCGACGACGAGGCGGTCACCGACGACCTGCTCCACCTGCGCCGCCGGGCGAACTACAGCTTCCTCGCCCCGTCCGCGCCGCGGGTCCGGCGTCGCTTCCTGCGCCGGCTGGCCGGCTACGTGGAGGCGGCGGAACCGGGCAGCCTCGCCGCGCTGGTGGCCGGCACGCCCGCCCATCCGAACACCGTGCCGCACCAGCAGATCCCCCAGTGGCTGTTCGCCTTCGACGCGATGAGCTGGGCGTCGGCCCGGGCACTGGCCCTGCTGGCGGCCCACCCGGACGCCGCGGACCGTGCCCGGGCCGAGCTGCCCGGTGCGCCGGACCTGCCGTTCCTGCGGGCCACCCTGCTGGAGTCGCTGCGGCTGTGGCCGACCACCCCGGCCATCCTGCGCGACACCACGGAGGAGACCTCGTGGGAGGCGGGGGTGCTGCCGGCCGGGGCCTCGGTGCTCGTCTTCGCCCCCTTCTTCCACCGGGACGAGACCCGGTTGCCCGAGGCCCACCGGTTCACCCCCGGGCTGTGGGAGCGCGAGCGCACCGCCGACGACTGGCCGCTGGTGCCCTTCAGCGCCGGTCCCGGCATGTGCCCGGGCCGCAACACGGTCCTGCTCACCGCCAGCGTGTTCCTCGCCGCCCTCGTCGAGGACACCGACTGGCGGCCGGCCGGCGACGCCCTCGACCCGGACCGGCCGATGCCCGGCACCCTGTCGCCGTTCCGGCTGCGCTTCGAGCCGCGGCGCACGCCCGGGAGCTCGGGGTAGGCCGGCCGGACCCGCCGACCGGTGCCGGCGACCGCCGCTCAGATGCCGAGGACCGCCCTGGCGATGAGGAAGTAGACGATCAGCCCGGTGGCGTCGACGAACGTCGTGATGAACGGGTTGGAGAACACGGCCGGGTCGACGCGGATCGTGCGCCCGATGAGCGGCATGACGCCGCCCACGGTGGCCGCCATGGTGCAGATGCCGAGCAGGGTGAGGCCGATGACCGTGCCGATCGACGTGTCGAAGGCGAGCGAGGCGGCGGCGTAGCCCACCGTCCCGAGCAGCAGCCCGAGGCTGAAACCGACCCGCACCTCCCGGGCCAGGACCCGGGTGACGTCCCTGGGCCGGACGTCGCCGAGGGCGAGCGCCCGGGTCACGGTCGTGGCGGCCTGATTGCCGGTGTTCCCGCCGGTGCCGATGAGCAGCGGGATGAACAGCGACAGGACCACCATCTGCTCCAGGGTCTCCTCGAACGCCCCCAGCACCTGGACCGTCAGCGTGGCGCCGACGGCGAGGACCAGCAGCCACACGACACGGGAGCGGACGATCGACCGCACCGGGGTCGACAGGTAGGGACGGCGCAGGGGCTCCGCCCCGCCGATCCGCGCCTGGTCCTCGGACTCCTCCTCCTCGAGGATCGACAGGGCGTCGTCCACCGTGAGGATGCCGACGAGCCGGCCCTCCGCGTCCACCACGGGCAGGGCGAGGAGCTTGAGGTCCGCGCACCGGCGGGCGGCGGTCTCGGCCTCGGCGGTGGCCGGGACGGCGTGCGGTTCCCGCTGCAGGTCGCTGACCGGCGCGTCGGGTGCGGCACCCATGAGGTCGCGCAGGCTCACGATGCCCACGAGGCGGCGCTGCCCGTCGAGGACCGGGAGGGTGTAGACGGTCTCGGCGTCGGTCAGGCGCGCCCGGACGCGGTCGAGGGTCTGCGCCGCGGTCAGGCCGGGGTGGGTCGAGACGTACTCGGGGCTCATCCGCCGCCCGATCGACCCCTGCGGGTAGCCGAGGACCTCGGCGGTCAGGTCACGCTCGTGCGGGGGCAGGCCCTGCAGCAGCCGGGTGGCGACGGTCGCGGGCAGCTCGTCGAGGAGGGTCACCCGGTCGTCCGGGTCGAGCAGGGCGAACACCGAGGTGACCTCCTCGTCCCGGAGCGCCCGGACGAGGTCGCCCTGCAGGGTGGCGTCGAGGCCCTCGAAGACCTCCAGGGCGATGTCCTTGGGCAGCAGGCGGAACACCAGGGCGCGGTCCTTCGCGTCCAGGCGTTCCATGACGTCGACCGCCTCGGGGGCGTCCAGGGTCGTGATCGTGGCCGTCGCGGTCGCGAGGTCGTCGTCGTCGAGCAGCCGCTCCAGGGCGGCGGAGACCTGCTCGGGCGTGGTGGCCGTGCGGTTGTCGTCCATGGGGCACCTCGGGCTTCGGCGTCGTCAGGGCACGAGCTGGCGACACCGGGCGGGACCGGGGTCCGCCGGCGTCGGCGAGCGGAGGAGCCGCGCGGAGGACCTCCCGCGACGCCCGCTGCCGGGCGCACGTGCGGGGCGGAGCCCGGAGCGGAGCGCTAGCGGGCGCCGGCGGGGGAGGATCCGCGCGGCAGCGGACTGGGGACGTCGTCCATGCGGCGGCCTCCTCCCGGGATCGGAACGGGCGCTCGGGCCGGCGCGGGAGACCCCGGGGCGGCGGTGAGCAGCGCGCTCGACTCTACTCGACCGCCGCGTGAGGCCCTGCCCCGATCACGGCACCCCTTCGGGCAGGAGGACGCCCGGTCACGTGCCGCCGGGAAGGAGACGTGCCAGCACGTCCTGCGGCAGCAGGCCCGCCGGGCCGAACCGGCGGGCCGCCTCGACGAACTGCGGTGCCGTGGCGGCGAGGTCGGCCAGCAGCTCCCGGGCGGCGTCCTCGCGGCCGGCCAGGGCGGCGACGACGGCGCGCCAGAGCACCTGGTCTGGCTCGGTCTCCGGGTCCTGCGGGCGCATGTCCTCCAGCTGCCGGTCGGCGGTCGCGGGGTCGCCGTCCAGCGCGAGCTGGAAAGCGGCCACCACGCGCTGGTAGCGCAGCCGCTTGGCCACGAGCCGGTCGAGCTCGCCCACCGGGTCGGGGTCGTCGTCGACCCGCAGGTCGATCACCCGGTCGTGCCAGGGGCGGCCGGTGGGGTGCGCGCGGACGACCATGACCGCGGCCGACCGCCGCCCGCGGAAGTCACCGCCGGCGTCCTCGGCCGCGTGCAGGGACCGCAGCAGCCGCTGCGCCAGCGGCCCGGAGCCGGACTCGAAGGAGTCCACCATGGCCTGCCACACCTGCGGTCCGACGACCATGTTCGCCAGCGCCGCGCAGTCCTCCCCGACGGCCTGCCCGGCCGCGGCCACGCAGCCGTCGCCGGTGTAGAGGGCGGTGCCCTCGGCCGCCTTGAGGACGGCGACCTGGCGCCGCTCGGGATGCGGATCGACGCTCTGCAGCGCGGTGAGCGACTCCTGCGCGGTGAAACCGCCGCGGAGCAGGTCCAGGCCGATCTCGCCGTACATCGGCTCGCCCATCGACTGGGTGGCGATGACGCCGTGGCCGGGGAGGGCGAAGGGCACGCTGCTGCCGACGGCGAAGGCCTGCGACTGGGTGGCGACGCCCATCTCGCCGGTGATCCGGTCGAGGGCGACGATCGAGTAGGTCACCTCGTGCCGAATACCCAGGAGCACGTGGGCGGACACGCCGCATGGGCAGTCCCCCGCCGGGGGTACGGCGAGGTCATGACCTCGCCGACCGCCGCTGCTCAGGAGCGCCTGCGGGCGGTCACCGACGTGCTGGTCGCCGAGGTGCGCGACGGCGCCGGGCGGCACGAGTACGACGGCGTCGTCCCCGACCTGTCGCCCGGAGCCGTGCGCGCCGGGCTGGCCCGGCTGGGCGGCGCCGAGCTGCCCGACGCCCACGACGAGCGGCACCTCGCAGCCGCGGAGCGGCGCCTGCGGCTGGAACTGGGCGAGGTGCAGCTGCACCGGCGCAGCCCGCGCCCGCTCCTCGCCGCCCTCGACCTGTCGGTGTACGACCGGCCGTACGCGCCGCCCGGCGAGCGGGCGGAGGCCCGCGCCCGGCACCTGGCGGGCTGGCCGGCCGCCATCGACGCGGCGCTGACCTCGCTCGACCTCGTGCCGGCCGCGGCCGCCGAGGCGCTGCTGCCGGCGGTGCGCGGAGCCGCGGCCGTGGTCCGGGCCGGCGAGCCGCACGGGGGTGCCGCGCTGGCCGCGCACGCCCGGCTGCTGACCCACCTCGAGCGGTGCACCGGGACCGGCGATCCGGATCCCGCGCTGGGCGCGCCGGGGCTCACGGCCCTGCTGGAGGCCGTCGAGGGCGGCGACGTCGACCTGCCCTCGGTCGCCGCCGCCGCGGACGCCGAGCGGCGTCGCCTGCGGGATCTGCTCGACGCCGCCGCCGACCGGATCGCCCCGGGTACGGCGGCCGACGACGTGGTGGCACGGCTCGTCCGGGACCACCCCGGACCAGCCGGTGTGCTCGACGAGGCCCGCCGCCTCACCGGCGAGGTGGTGGCCTTCGTCCGCGAGCGCGGCCTGCTCGAGCACCTGGACGGGGAGTGCCGGGTCGAGGCCAGCCCGCCGTCGCGGCGGTGGGCCACGGCGATGCTGTCGTGGGCCGGGCCCTACGAGCCGGACGCGCCCTCCACCTACGGCATCACGCCCCCGGACCCCTCCTGGCCGCCGCAGCGGCAGGACCAGTGGCTCACCGCCTTCAGCCGGACGACGCTGCCCGCCACCACGGCGCACGAGGTCGCCCCCGGCCACTTCGCGCACGGCCGGGCGCTGCGGCGGGTGCGTGGCGACGTCCGCCGGACCCTGCACTCGCCGGCCTTCGTCGAGGGCTGGGCGCACTACGCGGAGGAGCTCATGGTGGAGGAGGGCTTCCGCGGCGAGGACCCGCGGTTCGCGATCGGGGTGGCGATGAAGGCCCTGCTGCGGGTCACCCGGGTGCGGGCGGCGATCGGCGTCCACACCCGGCAGCTGACCGTGGACGAGGCCGCCGGGCTGTTCGCGCGGGAGGCGTTCCTCCAGGGACCGGCGGCGCGCGGCGAGGCGCTGCGCGCGGTCATCGACCCCACCTACGGCCGGTACACCACCGGCAAGCTGGCGCTGCGCGCGCTGCGCGAGCGGGCGCGCGAGCGGTGGGGACCGGGCTTCTCGCCGCGTCGCTTCCACCGCGCGGTCCTGGCCCTGGGCGCGCCGCCACCCGCACTGCTGGACACCGCACTCGTGGACACCGCACTCGAGGAGGACCGGGCATGACCCCGACGACCGACGACCTGGGCGCCGAGCTGGAGCGCATCGCCGAGGAGGTGCGGCCGCTGGCCCGCGAGGGCGACGTCGCCGACTACATCCCGGCGCTCGCCGCCGAGGACCCGGGCGCGTTCGCCCTGGCCACCAGCGACCTCGACGGGGTCGAGCACACGGCCGGGGACGCCGACCGGCCGTTCTGCATCCAGAGCATCGCGAAGGTGTTCGCGCTGACCCTGGCGCTGCAGGCGGTGGGGGAGGACCTGTGGGAGCGGGTGGGCCGGGAACCGTCCGGCGACCCGTTCAACTCGCTGGTGCAGCTCGAGCACGAGCACGGCAAGCCGCGCAACCCGATGATCAACGCCGGCGCGCTGGTGGTCTGCGACGTGCTGCTGGAGACCCTCGACGACCCGAAGGCCGCCGTCTGCGACCTGCTCGGCCGGCTGGTCGGGGACGACGTCGAGGTGGACCGGACGGTCCTCGGCGACGAGGGCCGCACCGCCTCGCGCAACACCGCGATGGCCAACCTGATGGCGGCCTTCGGCAACGTCCACTCCCCGGTCGGCGACGTCCTGTCGGTGTACGTCCACCAGTGCGCGGTCCTCATGAGCACGCGCCAGCTGGCCCGGGCGATGCGCTTCCTGGCCAACGACGGCGTGGATCCCGGCAGCGGGCAGCGGATCGTCGCCGAGCCGCTGGCCCGGCGGATCAACGCGATCATGCTGACCAGCGGCACCTACGACTCCGCCGGCCAGTTCGCCTACGAGGTCGGCATCCCGTGCAAGAGCGGCGTGGCCGGCGCGATCGCCGGGGACGTGCCCGGCCGGCTGGGGGTCTGCGTGTGGTCACCGCCGCTCGACGCGTCGGGGAACTCGCGGGCGGGGCGGGAGGCGCTGCACCTGCTCGCCGAGCGCCGGGAGCTGTCGATCTTCTAGCGGCGGCTCACCGCTCCTTCGGGATGATGAGCCACAGCGCGATGTAGGCGATCTCGCCGACGCCGAAGAGGCCGAACAGCACGAACGCCACCCGCACCAGCGCGCGGGAGATGCCGAACCGCTGGGCCAACCCGGCGCAGACGCCGGCGAGGATCCGCTGTTTCCGCGGCCTGATCAGTGCGGGGGTCATGGCGCCCGCCTTACCCGTCCGGCGCTCCGGTCAACACCGACCGCGCCCTGCCGGGTCACCCGGTGCGCCCGCCGTCACGCACTCGTCATGTTGAGCTCGCGGGCCCGGGGCATGCCTTGTACGGCCTGTCGCTCGATGCCCGGAGGTGCGCCCGTGGAGGACCTGCCCGTCGACGTCCTCCACTGGGCGCTGGCCCTCTCGCCGATCGTCGTCCTGCTCGTCCTGCTCGCGGTGCTGCGCTGGAGCGCGCCCCAGGCGGCCGCCGTCGGGATGTTCTACGCCGCGGCGGTCGCGCTGATCTTCTTCCAGACGCCCTTCGACACCGTCGTGGTGGCCGTCGCCAAGGGGATCTGGGACGCGGTGCCGATCCTCTACGTCGTCTTCCCGGCGCTGCTGCTGTACCACGTCGGCAAGGCCTCCGGCGCCTTCGACGCACTCCGGCGCGGCATCTCCCGGTACAGCAAGAACGACGTCTTCATCGTGCTGGCCTTCGGCTGGGTGTTCGCCTCCTTCATGCAGGGCATCGCCGGCTTCGGCGCGCCCATCGCCGTCGTCGCGCCGCTGCTGGTCGCCATCGGGGTCCGGCCGATCTACGCGGTGCTCATCCCGCTGATCGGGCACGCCTGGGCCAACATGTTCGGCACCCTGGCCGTCGGCTGGCTGGCCACGCTGCAGGTCGTCGACGTCGAGAACGAGACGGCCACCGCCGTGGAGACCGCGATCCTGCTGTGGATCCCCAACATCCTCGGCGCCTTCTACATCGCCTGGCTGGTGGGCAAGTGGCAGGCCGTCCGGCTCGCCACCCCGATGGTGCTGATCATCAGCCTCATCCACGGGGGCGGCCAACTCGCGCTGATGCCGGTGAGCCCGGTGCTGTCCACCTTCGTCGCCGCCTCCGTGGCGATGGTGGCGCTCTTCCCGCTGGCCCGGTGGTCGCGGTACTCCGAGCCGGCCGAGCTCGACGAGCGCCCGGCGATGAAGGAGGACGCCGACCTCACCGCGGAGGAGGAGGGCGAGCCCACCATGTCGCTCCTGCAGGCCGCTGCACCGTACGGCGCGCTCACCGCGGTGGCGATCGGCCTGCTGGTGATCGGCCCGGTGGAGGACTTCCTGTCCCGGCTGGCCGTGGGGCTGCCCTTCCCGGAGGTCACCACCGGGTACGGCGTCGAGAACGAGGCCGAGCAGGCGTACCAGGAGTTCGAGCCGTTGGTGCACCCCGGCACCTTCCTGCTCTTCGCCGTCGCCGTCGCCTGGCTGCTGTACCGCCGGATCGGGGCCTTCTCCCGCAAGGCCGAGGTCGCCTCCGGCGAGGCCGGCGCCGGGGAGGAGGCGGAGGAGGAGCCCGGCGTCTGGAGGGGCACCGCGGAGGACGCCGTCCCGGCCGCGTTCGCCGTCGTCGGCTTCCTCGTGCTGTCGTCGCTGCTGGACCACTCCGGCCAGACGGACGTGCTCGCGCAGGGCATCTCGGACGTCGCCCCTGCCCCCGTGTACGCGTTCCTGTCGGTGTTCATCGGGGTCATCGGTGCCTTCATGACGTCGAGCAACACCGCCTCGAACGTCCTGTTCGCCGACCTGCAGGACACCGTCGCCGGCGCGGAGGGCCTCCGGCAGAGCTCCATCCTGGCCGCGCAGTCGACCGGTGGCGCCATCGGCAACGCGATCGCCCCGGCGAACATCGTGCTCGGCACCTCCACCACCGGAGCCCAGGGCAAGGAGGGCGAGGTGCTGCGCAAGGCCCTGCCGTGGGCAGCCGTCGCCACTGCACTCACCGGCATCGTGACCGTGTTCCTGGCCTGAGGAGGTGCCGTGAACCCCACCGTCGCGCTGGGCGTCGCCCTGGTGCTGATGCTCGCCGCCCTGCCGCTGCTCGTCGTCGGCGCCAACGCCGACATCGTCGCCCTCTCCGTCGCCGGCATCGCCGCCGTGGTGGTCGGGGGAGCGATCCCGCCGGCCCTGCGCTGGCTCGGACCCGAGGAGGACTGATGAACCCGGACGGACCGCACACCGGCCGGCCACCCGCCCGCGCCGAGCGCGGCATGGTGGCGACCTCGCACGCGCTCGCCTCGGAGGCCGGCGTGCACGCGCTCCGCCGGGGCGGCACCGCGGTGGACGCCGCCATCGCCGCGAACGCGGTGCTGTGCGTGGCCTACCCGCACATGGCCGGTCTCGGCGGGGACGCCTTCTTCCTCGTCAAGCCGCCGGGCGAGCAGGTCCGCGCGCTCAACGCCAGCGGCCCGGCCGCAGCCCTGGCCACGCGCGACTTCTACGCCGAGCAGGGGCACACCGACGAGATCCCCAGCCGGGGGGCGCTGGCCGCCCTCACCGTCCCCGGCGCGGTGGACGGCTGGCGGGAGGCCCACGAGCGGCACGGCCGGCTGCCGTGGGCCGACCTCTTCGAGGACGCGATCGCGCTGGCCCGCTCGGGGGTGCCGGTGGCCCGGTCGATGGCCCAGTGGCTGCCGCAGGACGTCCCGGTCCTCGAGGAGGACGACGCGGCCCGGGCGGTCTTCCTGCCCGGCGGCCGGCTGCTGCGGGAGGGGGACCGGCTGGTCAACCCCGACCTGGCGCGGACCTTCGAGGTGCTGGCGGCCCGGGGCCCGCGCGCGGGCTTCTACGAGGGCGAGCCGGCCGAGCGGCTGTGCGCCGGCCTGACCGGTTCCCCGCTTCGTCCCGACGACCTCGCCGCCTTCCGCGCCGAGTGGGTCGAGCCGATCAGCACGACCTACCGCGGCCTGACCGTCGTCGAGTTCCCGCCGAACACCCAGGGCTTCGCCGCGCTGCAGGTGCTCCGGCTGCTCGACGGCTGGGACGTCGCCGGCTTCGGCGACCTCACCGTCGACTACGTCCACCACGCCGCCGAGGCGGTGAAGCTGGCCTTCGCCGATCGCGACGCCTGGCTGACCGACCCGGACCACCACGACATCCCGCTCGACCGGCTGCTGGCCGCCGGCTACGCCGACGAGCGCCGGGAGCTGGTCGACCCCGAGCGTGCGATGGACATGGACGCCGTGGAGAGCGGGGTGCCCGGCGGGTGGACCGGCCCGCGCCCGCAGCCGGAGGGGGACACCGTCTACCTGTGCGCGGTCGACGGCGACGGCCTCGCCGTGTCGCTGATCCAGTCGATCTACCACGACTTCGGGGCCGGCGTGGTCGCCGAGGGCACCGGCGTGCTGCTGCAGAACCGCGGGTCGTTCTTCTCGCTGGACGGGGAGCACCACAACCGGCTGGAGCCGGGGAAGCGGACGTTCCACACGCTCATCCCGGCGATGGTCCTGCGCGACGACGGCTCGCCCTACGCGGTGATGGGGACCATGGGCGGGGAGGGGCAGCCGCAGACGCAGGCGGCGATGCTCACCCGGATGGTCGACTTCGGCTACGACGTCCAGCAGGCCATCGAGGCGCCGCGCTGGCTGATGGGCCGCACGTGGGGCGCGGCGTCGCAGGACCTGTGGCTGGAGGGCCGCTGGCCCGATCCCGTCGTGCACGAGCTGGAACGGCGCGGGCAGCCGGTGAAGATGCTGCCCGCCTGGGACGACAACGTCGGCCACGCCCAGGCCATCCGGTTCACCGACCAGGGCTGGCTCGAGGGAGGTGCCGACCCGCGCGGGGACGGCGCCGCCCTCGGCTTCTGAGGAGGAGGAGACCCGTGCCGAGGTTCCGCGAGATCTACGCCGAGAGCAGCGAGGGCGGTGTGCAGTTCGCGTCCAGCGCCGACCGCTGGCACCTGACCGAGGACCACGTGCACCTCTCGCCGCACCACACCCGCGGCGGGCTGCTGCGCTGGGACGCCCAGCTCAAGCCGATCGTGGACAGCCCCGACCGGCAGGCGCTGGTCGTCATCGACATGCAGAACGACTTCTGCGCGGAGGGCGGTTGGACCCACCGCTCCGGCCTGGACTGGAAGGCCTGCCGCCAGGCCATCCCCGGCGTCCAGCGGGCCCTCGAGGTGGCGCGGGAACGGGACACGTGGGTCATCTGGGTCTACTGGCACAACCGGTCCGACCTGCGCAATCTCGGCGCCCCCACGCTGTACTCCTTCAAGCACGAGCTCGACCAGCGCGGCATCGGGGAGGACCTCGACCACGGACGGGTGCTCGTCGGCGGCGAGTGGGGCGCGGAGACGGTCGACGAGTTGCGGCCGCTGATGCAGGACGACGACATCCACGTCGAGAAGGTGCGGATGAGCGGCTTCTACGGCACGCACCTGGACCAGGTGCTGCGCACCCAGGGCATCCAGACGCTGTTCTTCACCGGGGTCAACGTCGACCAGTGCGTGACCACGACCATGGAGGACGCGTACTTCCGCGACTACAACGCCGTGCTGCTCGAGGACGCCTGCGCCACCTCCAGCCCCGACTACTGCAAGCAGGCGGTCGTCTTCAACGCCGCGCACTGCTGGGGCTTCACCATGACCCTCGACCAGTTCGCGAGCCCGACCCCGTTCGAGGGCTGACCGCGCCCGTCACGGCACGACGCCGGGGCCGGCCTCCGGCGGCCGGGCGGCGGCGAACGGCTCGGGGAGGGGAGGCGACCGTCCCGGCGGTGCCTACTGCGGCTCGGTGGCCTGCCGGTCGGGCGGAGGGGAGTCGTCGTCGCGCGGGTCCGGGTCGTCCGGTTCCTCACCCGTCCCTCCCTCGTCGGCAGCGGACCGGACGGCGAGGGCGAAGTCGTCCCCGTGCCGGGTGAGCCCGTCCACCACGGCCTGCTGGATCGCTTCGACCGCCACCGTCCGGCGCAGCATCGCAGGGTCGGACCGCACGTCCTTGGTGAGCGCGACCATGAGCACGGCGATGGCCGTCGCGAAGGGCAGGGCCCCGATGACCGTCAGGTTCTGGAGTCCCTGGATCGCCTCGTCGCTCCCCGCGAGCACCATCACGGCCGCGACCGAGCCGGTCGCCACGCCCCAGAAGACGACGATGCTCGAGCGGGGCTCCCGGTTCCCCCGCTCGGACAGCGATGCCATGACCACGGAGGCGGAGTCGGCCCCGGTCACGAAGAAGATCGAGACGAGCAGCATCACGACGACGGTCGTCACGCCGGTGAGCGGCAGACCGTCCAGCAGAGCGAACAGCTGCGCCTCCGTCGACGACTGCCCCGCGAGGTCCTCGCCGCCGCGCTGCGCCTGGATCGCCGAGCCGCCGAAGACCGAGAACCACACGACGCTGACCATCGTCGGCACCAGCAGCACGCCGCCGACGAACTGGCGGATGGTGCGACCCCGGCTGATGCGTGCGATGAAGATGCCGACGAACGGTGTCCAGGAGATCCACCACGCCCAGTAGAAGACGGTCCACCCGGACAACCAGGTGGCCATCGCGTCGCCCCCCACGGCCTCGGTCCGCGCCGCCATCCCGGCGAGCTGGTCGAAGTACGCGCCGATCGCCGTGGGCACCATGTTCAGGATGAGGACCGTCGGCCCGACGACGAACACGAACAGCGCCAGGGCGAAGGCCAGCACCACGTTGGTGTTGGCCAGGTACTGGATCCCCCGGGCGATGCCCGAGAAGGCGGAGACGACGAACGCCGCGGTCAGGACCGCGAGGATCACGAGGATCGCCGTGTTCCCGGCTTCGCCGACCCACCCGATGAGCTCGACGCCACTGCCGATCTGCAGGGCGCCGAATCCCAGTGAGGCGGCGGTGCCGAGGAGAGTCGCGACGACGGCCAGCGTGTCGATGAGCTTGCCGATGGGCCGCTCCGACACCTGCCGGCCGAACAGCGGGGCGAACGCCGACGACAGCAGTTGCGGACGGCCCCGGCGGTACACCCCGTAGCCCACCGACAGGCCGACGAACGCGTAGATCGCCCACGGGTGCAGGGTCCAGTGGAACAGCGTCGTGGCCATCGCGACGCGCACCGCGTCGTCCGTCCCGCCCTCGACGGTGCCCGGCGGCGGCTCCACGAAGTGGGCCAGCGGCTCCGCGACCCCGAAGAACATGAGCCCGATGCCCATGCCGGCGCTGAACATCATCGCGATCCAGCTGACCGTGCGGAACTCCGGACGCTCGTCGTCGCGCCCGAGGGGGATGCGGCCGTACTTGCTGGCGCCCAGCCACAGCACGAAGACCACGATGGTCGTGGCGAGCAGCACGAAGAACCAGCCGATGTTGCCCACGACCCACTCCAGGCCGGCGCCGGAGGCAGCGCCGAGCTCGGACGGCGAGGCGAAGCCCCAGGCGACCAGACCGAGCGCCAGGAGAGCGGCGACGCCGAACACCAGCTTGTCCAGCCCCCGATCGTCCTCCGCGATCTGCGCGGGCGGCTCGGCGAGCAGCGGGTGCCGTCGGACCCTGGGCAGAGGGGGAGGCCGCCATCGTCGTCCGGAGGGGTCGTGCGCTCCGCTCATCGGGCGTGACACCGGATCCGGCGCCCCTCCTCTCGGAGTGCGACGCGCTGGGCGGACGTCCGGTGCCCGCGGCTGCGCGGCCGAGCCCGGGCTGTGCCCGCTCCGGGTCGGCGGCAATCCTCGGCGGAGGCCCTGGTCGGCTGCTCGGGCGACGTCTCCACCGCGTGGGGCCGGTTACGGCACGGTGCCGGGGCCGGCCTCCGGCGGCCGCGGCCGGTCCTCGGCGAACGGCCGGACGGCGAGCAGCGCGACGTCGTCGGCTGCGCCGCCCGGGGGGAGCAGCTCGGTCACGATCCGGTCGCAGAGCTCCTCGAGGTCCAGCCCGACGCAGTCGGCGAGCAGGTCGAGCAGGCGTCGGAGGCCGGTGTCGAGGTCGCGGGCTCCCGAGCCGCCCGGGCGCCGAGGGTCGCCACCGGGGACGTCCTGCTGCTCGAGCAGGCCGTCGGTGTAGAGCAGCAGGGTGGAGTTCGCCGGCAGCACGTGGCGGTGCTCGGGGCGGGACCGGGACGGGTCCACCCCGAGCGGCAGCCCGACCCGGTCGGTGAGGACGTCGACGGTGCCGTCGGCGTGCAGCAGCACGGGAGGTGGGTGCCCCGCCGAGCTCCACACCAGCTGCCGGTCCCGCGCGGGCTGATCGGGGCGGAAGCGTTCGACCCGTGCCACCAGCGCGGTGGCGAACACGTCCTGGCCGAAGGTGGCGCAGGCGACGTCGACGGTGCTCAGCACCCCGGCGGGCCCGACGGTGCCGTCCAGCCCGGCCATCCGCAGCTCGGTGCGCAGCTGGCCCATCGTGACCGCCGCGGTGATGTCGTGGCCGGCGACGTCGCCGACCACGAGGCTGGTGGTACCGGTCGTGTCGAGGTAGGCGTCGTACCAGTCCCCGCCGACCAGCTGGGTGTTCTCGGCCGGGGAGTACCGGGAGGCCAGCTGCAGGTGGTCGGGCTGCGGCAGCAGCACGGGCAGCAGCGCCCGCTGCATCGTCTCCGACACCGTCCGGTCGAGGAACGAGGCCCGCGCGGCCTCGACCACCAGGCCCGCGCGGGTCATCAGCGCGTCCACCAGGTCGCGGTCGAGCTCGGTGTAGGGCGCCGAGCCCCGCACGCGGGCGATGGTCAGCACCGCGACCACGTCGCCGCGGCTGAGCACCGGAGCGACCAGCGCGCTGCGCAGCGACAGCAGGTCCACGGCCTCGCGCTGGGCGGCCGTCAGGCCCGGCGCCCGGGCCAGGTCGATCAGCTCGACCCGGCCGGTCAGGGCGACGTGCCCGGGCCCGGCGGCCTCGCCGGTGCGCCGCCCGGCGCGGTGGACCCACTGCTGCAGCGCGGGCAGCTGCGCGGCATCGCGGTGCTCGGCGGCGGCGGGCAGCAGACCGCCGTCGGGCCCGACGGTGCTGACGTAGGCGAGGTCGCCCAGGTCGGGCACGGCGAGGGCGACCAGCGCCCGCCAGACGTCACCCGGCTCGAGGTCGGCGGTCAGCAGGTCGCTGATGCGGGCCAGCAGCCGCGCCCGCTCGGCCTCGGCGGCGGCGAGGGCACGGGCCCCCTCCGCCTCCAGGGTGGCCATCCGCAGCGCGACCTCGCGGGAGGCGATCGCGGCCAGCTCCTCCAACAGCTGCACGTCGTCAGCTGTCCACGGGTGCACCGTGGTGTCGACGACGCAGAAGCTGCCGAGCACCTGCCCGTCGGGAGTGTGGACGGGGAACCCGGCCCACGCGCGCACCCCCATGGCCTCGACGGAGGGGTTGGCGGCGGTGCGCTCGTCGGCGGTCACGTCGGCCAGCACCAGCGGGTCGCCGCGCAGCACGTACTGGCAGAACGACTCCTCGACGGTGTTCTGCCGCGGACTGCCCTCCGGCAGGCCCTGGCTGCTCAGCCAGAAGGAGCGGGCCTCGTCGACGACGGTCATGAAGGCCAACGGCGCCCCCGTCAGCCGCTGCGCGATCCGGGTGAGCCGGTCGAAGGACTCCTCCGCCGCGGCGTCGAGCAGGCGCGTGGCGCGCACGGCGGCCAGCCGGCCCGGGGCGCCCGCCGGCCCGCGCTCGCCGGGGAGGGCGTCGACGGCGGGGCGGGTGCGCACGCTCCCATCCTGCCCGGCCGGCAACTCCCCGCCGGCCGTTCCCCTCCCGACGGCGTCCCCGGCGGAGCCGCCGGGCGACGGCCGACCATCGCGGGAACGCCCGGCAGGGGCCGGGAGGTCGCCGTGCGTCAGGGTGCGGCGGCCCCGCCGTCGCCGGCGACCATGGCGGCCATGACCCGGGCCATCACCTTGGTGCGGGCGGTGCGGGGGAGGGTGGCGAGCGACCAGCGCAGCAGCTTCGACAGCCCGCCCGGGGTCACCGTGGTGCGCCGCCCCAGCGCGGCCAGGGTCGCGGCGGCGACGGTGCCCGGCTCCGCCGCGCGGGTCGTCGTCAGCCCGGCCCGGGCCGCGAAGCCGGTGTGCACCGGCCCGGGGGAGGACACCAGCACGTCGACCCCGGCCGGGGCCAGCTCGTGGTGCAGGCCCTCCCCGAGGGTCTGCACGTAGGCCTTCGTCGCCGCGTAGTGGGCGGCGCCCGGCGTGCCCTGGTAGCCGACGATCGACCCGAACAGCACCAGGCCTCCGCGCCCCCGCCGGGCGAAGCGGGCGCCGAACTCGCGGCCGAGCAGGTAGGTCGCCCGGCAGTTGAGGTCCAGCATCGCCGACTCGGTCGCCGGGTCCCCGTCGACGCAGGGCCCGGACGTGCCGAAGCCGGCGGCGGACACCAGCAGCCCGACGTCGCGCTCGGCGGTCGCCGCCACCAGCGCCGTGACGCCCTCCGCGGTGGACAGGTCGACCGGCACGAGCTCGATGTCGGCCGCGCCGCGGAGCTCGTCGCGCACCGCCGCCAGCGCGGCGGCGTCCCGGGCGACCAGCACCAGCGCCAGCCCGGCGGTCGCCAGCTCCCCGGCCACCGCGCGTCCGATGCCCGAGGTCGCACCGGTGACCACGGCCCACGGGCCGTAGCGGGGGAGCCGCGCCACCCCGCGGGGGCGCTGCCCGGCCGCCGTGCCGGTGCGGCCACGGGCCCGGGTCCGGGTGCTCATCGCGCGGCCGCCGCGACGGGCGCCCCGGCCGGGGCCGCCGGGACCGAGGGGCGGGCCGGCAGCAGGGCCAGGGCGAGCACGGCGCCGGCCAGCGCGACACCGGCCGCCACCAGGCACCCGGCCTGCAGGCCGGCGAGGAAGCCGTCCGCCGCGGCCGCCTGCAGCGTGCCGGCCAGCGCCGCGTCGGGCAGGTCTCCCGCCGCGGCGAGCGCCGCGCCGACCGAGTCGCCGACCGCGGTGCGGAGCGGGCCGGGCAGGGCCGCCTGGTCGAGGCGGGCGGCGTAGAGCGAGGCGAAGACGCTGCCGATCACCGCGACCCCGAGGGTGCCGCCCACCTCCCGGGCGGCGTCGTTGACCGCCGAGCCCACGCCGGCGCGGGCGTCGGCGACCGCCCCCATCACCGACTCGGTGGCCGGTGCCGAGGTGAGGCCCATGCCCAGCCCGAGCAGCACCATCTGGCCGACGATCTCGGGGTAGCCGGTGGCCAGGCTGACGGTGGAGATCCACGCGTAGGCCGCGCCCAGCGCCAGCAGCCCGGTGCCCACGACGGCCTTGTTGCCCAGCCGCGTGACCAGGCGGGCGCCGAGCAGCGACCCGGCGGCGACGCAGACCGCCACCGGCACGATGCGCAGCCCCGACTCCAGGGCGCTGTAGCCGCGGAGGAACTGGAAGTACTGGGTGATGAGGAAGATGAACCCGAACAGCGCGAAGAAGGCGATGGTGATCGACGCGCTGGCGGCGGTGAACCGGCGCTCGCGGAAGAGCCCGACCTCCAGCAGCGGGTCGGCGGCGCGCCGCTCGGCGGTGACGAACGCGGCCGCGAGGACCGCGGCCAGCGCCAGCCCGGCGAGCGTCCGCCCGGAGGTCCAGCCGTGCACGGGCGCCTCGATGATGCTGAAGACGAGGACCGTGAGCGCGGCCGAGGACAGCAGCAGGCCCGGGGTGTCGAACCGGCTGGCCGCTGCGCGCCGGGACTCCGGCACGACGGCGACCACCAGCACGACGGCGAGCACCGCCACCGGCACCTTGACCCAGAAGGTCGACCCCCACCAGTAGGCCTCGAGCAGCGCTCCACCGGCGATCGGGCCCAGCGCCACGGCCAGGCCGGTCGAGGCGCCCCAGATCCCGATGGCGGCCGCGCGCTCCCGGCGCTCGACGAACAGCGTGGTGATCAGCGACAGCGTCGTGGGGAAGACGGCGGCGGCGCCCAGCCCGGTGAACGCCCGGGCGGCGACCAGCTGCCCGGTCGTCCCCGAGAGGCCGGCCAGCGCGTTGCCCAGGCCGAAGAGCAGGAGCCCGACGAGGAGCACGCGCCGCCGGCCGAGCCGGTCGGACAGCGCGCCACCGGCCAGGACCAGTGCGGCGAAGACCAGCAGGTAGGCGTCGACGACCCACTGGAGGTCCCGGGTGCCGGCGCCCAGCTCGGTGACCAGGGTCGGGAGGGTGACGTTGACGATCGTGGTGTCGACGTTGACGACGAAGGCGGACAGGCACAGGACGGCGAGGGCGAGCCCCCGCGCGGGTGGACGGGACACGGGCGACCTCCGCGGACGGCAGTGACTTGGATGTTCCAAGTGACTGCCGAGGACTGTAGCCACGGTCACTTGGTTCTGCCAAGTCAGGGCGGCATACTGAAGGGCATGACGTCGACCGGGCCGCGCGCCGGCTGCTCCATCGCCGCCGCCCTGGGCGTGCTGGGTGACCGCTGGACGCTGCTGGTCGTGCGCGAGCTGCTCTACGGCGCCCATCGCTACGGGGAGATCGCGGCCGGCACCGGCGCGGCCACCGACGTGCTCGCCGCCCGGCTCCGGCGCCTGGTCGATGCCGGCGTCGTCGAGCGGCGGCCCTACAGCGAGCGGCCACCCCGGTTCGAGTACCACCTCACGGCGGCCGGCCGGGAGCTCGCGCCGGTGCTCGTGCTACTGCTCGGCTGGGGTGACCGCTGGGCCAACGACCAGGTGCCGGTGGTGCTGGAGCACGCGCCCGACGGCGGGCCGGCGCACCCGGTCCAGGCGCACGTCGCCTGCGCCACCTGCGGGCACGACCTCGGCGGAACGCCGCTGACCGCGCGGACGAGGCAGGGCGAGGCGCTCACCCTCGACGTGTGACGGTGCGGGCGGCGCCGGACACGTCGTCCCCGTCCGGGCCGCGAGAAACCAGGCAGGCACTGGCCGGCGAACCCGACCAGGGCCTCTCGTCGGGGTGGGTGACGGGGCTCGAACCCGCGAGCGAGACCGGTCCCGGGCCTGGTGGCCCGGAGGATGCTCAGGTCAGCCGCGCGAAGAGCGTCCCCCCGGGCGCCGTTGCCGATCCGGAGGGCATCCACGCCTCCGCGGCGGACACCGTGGGTGACGGGCCGCTGCCGGCACGCCACCCAGCCTGCCGGGGCGTCCGTGAAAGGATCGGGCCGCATCCCCGGCCGAAGGCTCCACGCCACCGTCGCGCCCTGGGTCGCGACCGGCCGTCACCCGGCGCTGGGCCTGCAGGGCGAGCACCGGCAGCGGCCGGGCTCATCCCCGCGATGCCGGCCGACAGCGGCGACCTGGTCGCAGGCCGGGCCGAGGAGGCGCCGAGGAGCATCGGGAGGGAGGAGATCGTGTCGGTCGCCGACCTCAACCTCGTGGTTCTCGCGGTGACCGGCTTGCTGCTCGTCGCGGTTGCGGCCGTCCGGCTGTCGACGCGGGCGGGGTTGCCGACGCTGCTCATCTACCTCGGTATGGGGCTCCTCGTCGGCGAGGCGGGGCTGGGGCTCGAGTTCGAGGACGCCGAGCTCACCCAGGTGGTCGGACTGGTGCTGCTCGGCGTCATCCTGGCCGAAGGTGGGCTGACCACCCGCTGGGCGGTCGTCCGTCCGGTGCTCGGACCGTCCCTGGTGCTGGCGACTCTCGGCGTGGCCGTCAGCGTGGCGGTCACCGCCGCAGTGAGCTACCTGGTCCTGCCCATCGACCTGCGCACCGCCGTCCTGCTCGGGGCGGTGGTGTCCTCCACCGACGCTGCGGCCGTGTTCTCCGTGCTGCGCCGACTGCCGCTGCGGCGACGGCTGGGCGCCACCCTGGAAGCGGAGTCCGGCTTCAACGACCCCCTCGTGATCATCCTGGTCACCCTGGTGGTCTCCGACGGCTGGGAGCAGGCGAACCCCCTGCTGGCTCTTGCCCAGGTCGTCTACCAGTTGGTCGCCGGTGCGGCCATCGGTCTCCTGGTGGCTCGGGTCGGTGAGGTCGTGCAGCGCCGCAGCGCGTTGCCGTCGGTGGGGCTCTACCCGATCGCGACCATCGCGATCGCCCTCCTGGCCTTCGCCGTCGCCGGCGTGGCCGGCGCGTCGTCGTTCATGGCCATCTACGTGGCCGGCCTGTGGCTGGGCAATGCGCGCCTGCCGCACCGCAACGCCACCCTCGGGTTCGCCGAGGGCCTGGCCTGGCTGTCCCAGATCGCGCTGTTCGTGATGCTCGGGCTGCTCGCCAACCCCGGGCGCCTCCCGGAGGCCCTCGTGCCCGCGCTCATCGTCGGGGGCGCGCTGTTGCTGCTCGCGCGTCCGATCTCGGTGGTCGTGAGCGTCACGCCGTTCCGGATCCCCTGGCGGGAGCAGGCCTTCATGTCCTGGGCCGGCCTGCGCGGCGCGGTGCCGATCGTGCTGACGACCATCCCGTTGAGCGCCGGCATGCCGGCTGCCGGACAGGTCTTCGACGTCGTCTTCGTGCTGGTGGTCGTCTTCACCTTGCTGCAGGCGCCCACGCTGCCGCCTCTGGCTCGGTGGCTCCGGGTCGGCGACGACGGTGACGCGACCGACGTGGCGATCGAGTCCGCTCCGCTGGAGTCCATCGACGCCGACCTGGTGGAGTTCACCGTGCCGCCGGGCTCGAAGCTCCACGGGGTGGCGATGTGGGAGCTGCGCCTGCCTCCGGGAGCGGTGGTGTCGCTCGTCGTGCGGGACGGGCACACCCTGGTGCCTGACCGGAACACGACCCTTCGCCTGGGCGACCAACTCCTGCTGATCGTTCCCAGTCGAGGGCGGCGCGAGGCGGAGCGCCGTCTCCAGGCCGTTCACCGGGCCGGTCGTCTCGCCCGCTGGCTCGGCGCGGAGCAGCCGACCGACGGCCGGACCGGGGACTCGCAGCCTCCTGGCCCCGCGGACGGGTGGCGGCGTGTTCTCCGGCGGCTGCGCGCGGCCACGTCGCAGCGCTCGCGGTGACCCGCTCTCCGGCGCTGACCCGGTCACACCACCGGGGGACTGCCGGGGGGCCGCTACCGCATGCCTCGAGGCCGGGGCTCGTGACCCCCGGATGCGGACCGGCCGCCAGCGGCCCGCCAAGGGGGCGCGGTGTGCGTGTGCGATCTGGTCGAGCCGGCCGGCGCAGCCAGGGCACCTCGGCTCGCACCTGGCCGAGCTGGTCGCCGCGGGAGTGTGCGGGAGCGAGAAGCGGGGCCGCACCGTGTGGTACTCGGTGAACCCGTCGGCTCGGGATGCCCTGCGGGCGGCGCTGGCCACCGGCTGACGCCCCACCCCGGCGGCGGCTGTTCGGGGGGCCGTCACCGACTGTTCGCTTGACCCGTGGACCCACCCGACGTCACATCAGTACGTGCTGACATCACCGGTGACTGACGAGTTGCTCCGGGCGCTGGCCGATCCCACGCGCGCCCGGATCGTCGAGCTGCTGGCCGGTGAGCAGCTGTGCGTCTGCCACCTGGTGGCGGAGATCGGCGCGAAGCAGACCAACCTCAGCAACCACCTGCGGGTACTGCGGGAACTGGGCGTGGTCGAGGCGGAACCCGCGGGCCGGTTCACCTACTACCGGCTGCGCACCGAGGTCCTCGAGTCGGTGGCGTCGCACTACGCCCAGCTGGCGTCCCGCTCCCGCCTGGCCCTGGCGGTGAAGCGGCCGTGCGAGTGAGCCTGCTGGCCCGTCAGGCGGTCGCGGAGTTCCTCGGCTCGGCCGGGCTGGTCGCCGTCGTCATCGGCTCGGGCATCGCGGCCTCCCGGCTCTCACCGGAGGACACCGGCCTGCAGCTGCTGGAGAACGCCCTGGTCACCGGCGCAGGCCTCGTCGCGCTCATCCTGGCCTTCGGCCCGGTCTCTGGCGGCCACTTCAACCCGGTCGTCACCCTGGCCGACCGCGCCCTCGGCGGGGTGAGCTCACGGCAGGTCGCGGTGTACCTGCCCGCGCAGTTCGCCGGCGGCGCCGTCGGCGCGATCGCGGCCAACCTCATGTTCGAACTGCCGGCGGTGAGCATCGCCGCCACCGAGCGCTCCGGCGCCGGGCTGCTGCTGTCGGAGGTGCTGGCCACCTTCGGCCTGGTCGTCCTGATCTTCGGCCTCGTCCGCGCCGGCCGCGGTGGACTGGCTCCCTTCGCGGTGGGCGCCTACATCGCCGCGGCCTACTTCTGGTCGTCGAGCACCTCGTTCGCCAATCCCCAGGTGACCCTGGCCCGGACGCTGTCGGACACCTTCGCCGGCATCGCCCCGTCCTCGGTCCCGCTGTTCCTGCTCGGGCAGCTGGTCGGTGCCGCCGCGGCGGTCGCCGTCGTGGTGCTGCTCTACCCGCGGATCCGCGAGAGCGCCGGCGCGGCCGTCGTACCCCACGACGGGCAACCCTCCGACTCCGCCGCTCCGGAGCCTTCCGGCGCCGCCACCGGCGGCGCCGTCCCCCACCCGGCGCCGACGTCGGCGCAGGAAGGAGCACGGCCATGACCGCGCACACGCCGGGCGATCAGGTCGCCCACGACCCGCAGGCGCGACGGATCGTCCACGACCTGGCCCGCGACTACGCCGACCGGTTCTCCCGCGAGGAGGTGGAGGCCGTCTACCGGGACAGCTACGACCGCCTCGCCGGAACCGCCCGGGTGACCGCCTTCCTGCCGGTGCTCGCCGGCCGGTTCGCCTGCGAGCGGCTCGACGCCCGTGCGGTGGCCGAGGGCAAGCGGGCACGCCGCGCCCCGGCCGTGCTCTTCGTCTGCGTGCACAACGCCGGGCGCAGCCAGATGGCGGCGGCGATGCTGCGGTCCTACGCGGGCGACTGCGTGCACGTCTACACCGCCGGCTCGGACCCGGCCGAGACGATCCACCCCGAGGTGACCGCGGCGATGACCGAGGTCGGGCTGGACCTCGGCCGGGAGTTCCCCAAGCCGCTGACCTCCGACGTGCTGTCGGCCGCCGACGTCGTGGTCACCCTCGGCTGCGGTGACGAGTGCCCGGTCGTGCCGGGCCGCCGCTACGAGGACTGGCCGGTGGCCGACCCCGCCGGCGCCACCGCGCCGCAGGTCGCCGCCATCCGCGCCGACCTCGACACCCGTGTCCGCGAGCTCATCTCCTCCCTGCTGCCCGACCTGGAGCTGCCGGCCCCGCTGTCCCCGCCGGCTGCCGCGGCGAGCCGGTGAGCGGCGGCCCTCGGCTGGTCGTCGTCGGCGGCTCGGACGCCGGCATCTCCGCCGCCCTGCGCGCCCGCGAGCTCGACCCGGACACCGACGTCACCGTCGTCGTCGCCGACGGCTACCCGAACTTCTCCGTCTGCGGCATCCCCTACTACGTCTCCGGCGAGGTCGGGCACTGGTCGAACCTGGCCCACCGGACCGCGGCCGACCTGAAGGCGACCGGCATGCGGCTGCGGCTGAACACCCGGGCCACCGCCATCGACGTCGACGGCCACCGGCTCGCCGTCCGCGACACCGACGGCGGCACCGAGACGCTGAGCTACGACCGGCTGGTCGTCGGCACCGGCGCGCAGCCGGTGCGCCCGCCCATCGAGGGCCTGACCGGCCCGCAGGCCCTCGGCCCGGAGGACGGGGTGCACCTGCTGCACACGATGGACGACACCTTCGCCCTCACCCGCACCCTCGAGCGGACGGGCGCCCGATCGGCGCTGATCGTCGGCGCCGGCTACGTGGGCCTGGAGATGGCCGAGGCGCTGACCACCCGCGGGCTGACGGTGCACCAGGTGGAGATGCTGCCCGAGGTGCTGGCCACCGTGGACCCCGAGCTCGGTGCGCTGGTCCGCGCCGAGCTGACCGGGCACGGTGTGCAGCTGGACGCCGGGGTGGTGGCGCACCGGATCGGGCCGGCGCCCGAGGGCGCCGCCGGCCGGCTGCGCGTCGAAGGGCATCCCGTCGACGCCGAGGGCAACGGGTCCGCGCGGAGCTGGGACGTGGACCTGGTGCTGATCACCGTCAGCGTGCAACCGGACACCGAGCTGCTCCTCGGCGCCGGCGCGGCCACCGGCGCCCGCGGCGCGGTCACCGTCGACGAGGGCATGGCCACCGGCCTGCCCGACGTGTGGGCCGCCGGGGACTGCGTGGTCACCCACCACCGCCTCGCCGGGGTGACCTACCTGCCGCTCGGCACCACCGCGCACAAGCAGGGCCGGGTCGCCGGGGAGAACGCCGTCGGCGGCGCTGCCCGCTTCGCCGGCAGCCTGGGCACCCAGGTGGTCAAGGTCTTCGACCTCGTCGCCGCCCGCACCGGGCTGCGGGAGCACGAGGCCGTCGTCGCCGGGTACCGGCCGGTCTCCACGACGACGGTCGCCGACGACCACAAGGCCTACTACCCCGGCGCCCGGCCGATCACCATCCGCGTCACCGGTGATGCGGACACCGGCCGGCTGCTCGGCGCCCAACTGGTCGGCGCCCGCGGCACCGAGACCGCCAAGCGGGTGGACACCTACGCCACCGCCCTGTTCCACGGCATGACCGTCGACGCCGTCAGCGCGCTCGACCTGTCCTACACCCCGCCGCTGGGCTCTCCGTGGGACGCCGTCCAGCTCGCCGCGCAGGCCTGGGTGCGCGACCACGCCCCGACCCGGCTGTCGTCGGGGGCGGGCGCGGCACCGTGACCGGCATGACCGCGCCCGGGACAGCCGGCACCACCACCCACGCCACCGCGGGCGCCCCCGCGGACCGGCGGCCCCGGGTGCTGTTCGTCTGCGCGCACAACGCCGGCCGCTCCGCCCTGGCCGTCGCGCTGGCCCGCCACCGCGCCGACGACCGCATCGAGGCCGAGTCGGCCGGCACGACCCCCGACCCCGAGCCGAGCGCATCCACCATCGCCACCCTCGCCGAGCTCGGCATCGACGCCTCGACCCACCGGCCCACCGCCCTCACCGCGGAACGCATCGTCGCCGCCGACGTCGTCGTCGCGATGAAGCCCGGCCTGGACCTGCCGCACGTCGACGGGGTGCGGTACGAGACGTGGAGCCTGCCCGACCCGGCCGGCTGGGACACCGAGGGCATCCGCCCGCTGCGCGACGAGATCGACCGCCGCGTCCAGGCCCTCGTCACCGACCTCACCGACATCCCGCCCGCCCCGGAGGCCCCGTGACCGACACGCCGTCCATCCTCTTCGCCTGCGCGCACAACAGCGGCCGGTCCGTCGCCTCGGCGGCGCTGGCCCGGCACTACGCCGGCAACGCCGTCGACGTGCGCAGCGCCGGCTCCGAGCCCGGCACCGCGGTCGAACCCCGCAGTCGCGCAGGTGCTCGCCGAGGTCGGCCTGCCGGTGACCGACCACACCCCGACGACGCTGGACCACGACCTGGTCGACGCCGCCGACGTGGCGATCATCCTCGGCTGCGGGGGGCGCATCGTCGCCGACCTCGACACCCGCGTCCGCGCGCTGCTCGGCGAGCTCGCCCCGGAGCTGGATCTGCCGCCGTCGGTGTTCGACACCGCCCCGGCCGGTACCTGACGACGGCCGCCGCGTGGTGCCCGACACCTCCAGGTCAGTGCCCCCACCGGAGCCGGCGGTCGACGTCGACGTGGTCGTCATCGGAGCGGGGCAGGCCGGGCTGGCCACCGGCTTCTACCTGACCCGGCGCACCTCGCTGAGCTTCGTCCTGCTCGAGGCCGACCCCGGCCCCGGCGGGGCGTGGCGGCACATGTGGGCCTCCCTGCGCGCCTTCTCCCCGGCGGCGTACAGCAGCCTGCCCGGCTGGCCCATGCCGCCGACGGCCGGCTACCCCACCCGCGACGAGGTCGTGACCTACCTGGGCGCCTACGCCGACCGGTACGCCCTGCCGGTGCACCGCCCGGTCCGGGTCACGGCCGTGCACCGCGACGGAGCCCGACTCGGAGTCACCACCGACAACGGGACCTGGTCCGCCCGGGCGGTCGTCTCGGCCACCGGCACCTGGGCCCGGCCGTTCTGGCCGCACCCCCGCGGCCAGGGCACCTTTCCCGGCCGGCAACTGCACGCCGCCGACTACGACTGCCCGGCGCCGTTCGCCGGGCAGCGGGTGGGCGTGGTCGGCGGCGGCAACAGCGCCGCGCAGATCGTCGCCGACCTGCACCCGGCCGCCGAGACCACCTGGTACCTCCGCCGGCCGCCCCGGTTCCTCCCCGACGACGTCGACGGACGGGCGCTGTTCGACCTGGCGACTGCCCGCTGGCGGGCCCGGCAGGCCGGGCGGCCCGATCCCGGCGGCGTCGGTGGCCTCGGCGACATCGTCGTCACCGGCCCCGTCCGCGCCGCCCGCGACCGCGGCGCCCTGACCCCGCGGCCGATGTTCTCCCGCCTCGCCGCCGGTGGCGCCGTCGGCCCGGATGGCCGTGAGCACCGCCTGGACGCGGTCATCTGGTGCACCGGCTTCCGCCCGGCGCTGGACCACCTGCGCCCGCTCGGGCTGCGCGAGGCGACCGGCCTGATCGGCGTCGCCGGCACCCGCGCCGTCGCCGAACCGCGGCTGTGGCTGGTCGGCTACGGCGACTGGACCGGCGACGCCTCGGCCACGCTCGTCGGCGTCGGCCGCACCGCCCGCGACACCGTCACCGAGCTCGCCGGTGCCCTCGGGCACCGGCCGCCGAGTCGAGCCGAACGCTAGCCACGGTTAGTCGTGGACGACGTCCGGTCGTCGCTACGGCAGCAGCGCGAGCAGGCAGGCAGACCCTGGTCTCGACGGACCGGGACCGGGACCGGGCCGGGACCGGGAGAGGCTTTGGTCGGCGAACCGACCAGGGCCTCCACCGCTAGGGTGAGTGACGAGGCTCGAACACGCGAGTGAGGCCGGTCCCGGGCCTGGTGGCCCGGCGAATGCGCAGGATAGCGGCCTCCTCGGACGTCCCGGAGCGGTCCTGAGCGGTTCTGTGCGGTCCTGCGCGGTCAGTTGCCCCCCATCTGCCCCCAGCTCCGGGACGCCTGCGGTGACCGGCAGCAGACCCGAAGCAGGCCCGTCCATACGCCGACGCTTAGGAGAGCCCTGCGGGGATTGCCGCCGGCCGCCGGCCGCCGGACAGGTCCGACGGTGATGAACGAGCAGCTCGCCACCGTCCGTCGCTACAAGCGAGCCGAGGTGGCGGCCGTGCGGCGCGCATCCGACTTCCACGCCCGCGCCGAGCCGGTCGACCACGCACGGAAAGGCGCGCCAGTTGCTCGTGCCAGTCGAGGCCCAGCGCGCGGGTCAGGACCGGGGCGCCGACGGTCGGCGCAGGAAACGGGCTCGCCGCAGATGACGACTTGGTGACGGCCGTGCGGGTCGCCCAGCAGCGGGTAGGGGCAGCGGGCCCGACGTGAGTCGCCGGCGGCAGCCGAGCCGCCGCGGGCGCCGGGGCGAACGAAGGAGATCCCATGGCCGTCGCCGCTCAGATGCTCGACACGTACCCCAAGGACCTCGGCGGAGTGGACATGGACAAGCTGGTCACCTGCCTGGAGGCGTGTGTCGAGTGCGCGCAGGCGTGCACCGCGTGCGCCGACGCCTGCTTGTCCGAGGACATGGTCGCCGAGCTGATCAAGTGCATCCGCACCAACCTCGACTGCACCGACCTGTGCGAGGCGACTGGCCGGGTGCTGTCCCGGCACACCGGATACGACGCGAACCTCTCGCGGGCGGTGCTGGAGGCGTGCGCGGCGGCGTGCAAAGCGTGCGGGGACGAATGCGAGTCCCACGCCGAGATGCACGAGCACTGCCGGGTGTGCGCCGAGGCATGCCGCCGCTGCGAGCAGGCGTGCCGCGACCTGATCACCTCGCTGGGCTGACCACACGCCCGATCCGGGCAGCCTCGTCCCGGCGCATCAGGACCAGCCGAACGGGCGCCGGGACGCCACGACATGACCATCGCCGCCGGCCTCCGGAGGAGGCGGCGGCGGGCGAACGGAGTACCACCTCATGGCGACCAAGAGCAGCAGCGAGGGCCACGCCCGCGGGCACGGCGGCGAGGGGGAGGACAACCACGACGCCTCCGGCGACGGTGCGATGCAGAAGAAGATGCAGCGGAAGATGTACCTGCGCTTCGCGGCGATGATCGCCACGTCCATGGTGGTCATGTACTGGACGATGTTCGCGGGCACGTGGGAGTGGAGCCACGTCCGCTTCAGCGAGAGCCGCGTCTTCATGGCGCTCACCATGGGCGGCACCATGGGGCTGGTCATGTTGGCCTGGATGCTCAACATGTACAAGAACATGAAGGGCAACATCGCCATCGTGGCCGTGAGCCTGCTGCTGTTGGGCGGGGGCATCGCCCTGGACCGCAGCCAGGCCACCGTCGACGACCGCAGCTGGATGAGCGCGATGATCCCGCACCACTCCCTGGCCATCACCCGGTCCGAGCGCGCCGACATCGACGACGTCCGCGTGTGCCAGTTGGCCGTCGAGATCATCCGGGCCCAGCAGCGTGAGATCGCCGAGATGGAGTGGCTGATTCGGGACATCGAGGAGAACGGGGAGGCCGAGACCGCCGAGGAGGCGCAGTCCCGGCCGGTGCCCGAGTTCGAGGGCTCGGCACTGCGCGACTGCCCGACCGGCTGACCAGCGGACCCGCGGCCGGGGCAGGGGAACTCCCATCCCACGGCCCGATCGCCGTCCGCGGCCCGGATGCTTCAGGTCGACAGCAGCGTGGTGAAGGTGACGCCACCGTCGGTGGACTCCAGCAGGCCGTCGTCGGTCACCGCGACGACCCGCAGTCGGCTGTTGGTAGTCGTCGCGGCGACGGCGTGCGGGGCCGCGTCCAGCTGCTCCTGTGGCTGCCAGCTCCTGGCGGGGTCGGTGCTGGTCCACACCGCACCGTCGGGGGTGATGCCGACCGCGGCGCTGCCGTCCTCGGACCAGGTGACCACCTGCAGCAGCTGGGCGCCGTCCACCGGCGCCCACGTGGTGCCGGCGTCGGCCGAGTGCATCAGTCCGGCGGCGGTGGTGGCCAGCACCCCGGCCCCGTCGGGGGCGGCGGTGAGGGTGTGCGGCTCGGCGGGGACGGCCAGCTGCTCCCAGGTGGAGCCGTCTGCGGTGCGGCGCAGTGCCCCGTCGTAGCCGATCGCGCCGCCGCCGGGCAGGGCGGTGAGGGCGTGGAAGTCCGACTCGCCGGCCCGGGACAGCGGCGTCCAGGTCTCGCCACCGTCGGTGCTCTCGATGAGCCCGACCGGGTTGGGCAGATCGGTGCGCAGCCCGGGGTGCCCCGACGCCAGGTAGTGCTCGGGGCCGGCGACGGCGAAGCCCATCAGGTCGATGACCGGGCCGACCGGGGACAGCCGGCCGTCGTCGTCGACCTCGACCAGGCCCTCGTGGGTGGCCAGCAGCAGCGCACCGTCGCCGGGATCGACGGCGACGGCGTGCACATGTGCAGCGGGCAGCGCGCCGGCGGCGCCCGAGGTGGACGGTCCGGTGGCAGCGGGGCCGTCGGTGGCCGCGCAGCCGGTCAGCAGGAGGAGCAGAGTGGCGCCGGCGAGGGGCCGGTGGGCGTGGGCGGATCGGGCGCTGCGGGACGTGGGCATGCGGGAACTCCAGGGCAGTGCAGGGGCGGATCGGGCCGGGATGCGGCGGGGCGGGCCGGTGGACCCGCCCCGCCGCGTCGGGTCAGCCGCCGAGCTCGGTGAGCAGCTGCTGCATCTCGGCGATCTCGGCGTTCTGGCTGTCGCGGATGGACTGGGCCAGCGCGAGCGCGTCGGTGTTGCGGCCGTTCGCCGCTTCCTCGGCCGCCATCCGCACCGCACCCTGGTGGTGCACGATCATCTGCTCGAGAAACAGGCGGTCGAACTCCGCGCCGGTGGCGGCCATCAGCGCGGCCATGTCGCCCTCGGACATCATCCCGCCCTCGCCGTGGCCCATGCCGCCCATGCCGTCGTCCATGCCGTCGTCCATGTGGCCGCCGTCGGCGTCCCAGTCGGCCAGCCAGCCGGTCATCGTCTCGATCTCCGGGTCCTGCGCGGCCTGGATGCGGGCGGCCAGGTCCAGCACCCGCGGATCGGCGGCGCGCCCGGAAGCCAGCTCGGCCATGGCGATCGCCTGACGGTGGTGCGGGATCATGTCGCGGGCGAAGGCGACGTCGGCGTCGTTGAAGTCGGCCTGCTCGGCCGACGAGCTGGCCGAGGAGCTGCTGCCGTTCATCATCGAGCCGTGCCCGCCGGCGTCGGTGTCATCGTCGGCGCAGCCGGCCAGGACGAGGCCGCCGGCGAGCAGGGCGGCGCCGAGGCCGGTCAGGCGTGCGGTGGTACGGGTGCGTGCGGTGGTGCGGGTCATGGCGTTCTCCGGATGTTGCGGAAGCGGATGGGGTGGCGTGCGCGGGCACCGCCGCCGGGCCAGCGCGGGGCTGGGGCGAAGGCGGTGGAGGCGGTCGGCCTAGATCCGCAGCAGGCAGAGGGAGTGCAGGTCCGGCGGGCGCAGCGGCGCCAGGCCGGTGTGCGCGTGGGTGCGCAGCCGCGCCCACGCCGCCGGCGGCAGCGTCTGCAGCCGGGGCAGCAGCAGGGCGAGCAGGACCGCGAGGCCGACGGCGAGCACCGCCAGGCACAGCGTCCACAGGTGCCCGGCCGGTCCGGCTGGCGCGCTGCCGTGCCCGGCGGTGAGCGCTCCGACCAGCGGAGCGGCCACGGTGGCCATTGCGGTGGCGTCGGAGAGGCTGCCGTGGTGCCCGCCGTGCGCCTCGAGGCCGGCACTCGTGGCGCCGGAGGACAGACCGCCGGGGTGTGGACCGCCGTCGCCCGGCGCGGCGAGGGTCACGGCGATCGGGGCGGCGCCGTGACCGGCCAGATGGTCGGTGCCGGCGGCGGTGCACTGCAGGCCGTGCATCGCGAAGACGGCGGCCAGCAGCAGCAGCGCCGTCCATGCTCGTGTCGCCATGCCCACCCCCTCCTCAGCGAGGCTACGACGCCGGGCGCCTTCGCCCGCCGGGAATGGTGCCCGGCGGGCGGAGGGCGGTCAGTGCCCGCCGGCGGTGGTCGGCTCGGCGGGCGCCGGGGTGGTCCGGCCGGCGGTGACCTCGGCGACGCTGGCTTCCGGGCTCAGGTCCAGCCGCCGCAGCAGCTGGGCGTTGGACGCCACGACGACTGTGGACAGGCTCATCAGCAGCGCCCCGACCTCCATCGGCAGGACGAACCCGACCGGGGCCAGCACACCGGCGGCGAGCGGGACCGCGATCAGGTTGTAGCCCGCACCGGCCCACAGGTTCTGCTGCATCTTGCGGTAGCTGGCCGTCGACAGCCGGATCACCGACACCACCGCGCGCGGGTCGGAGGAGGCCAGGATGATCCCCGCCGACGCGATGGCGACGTCGGTGCCGGCGCCGATCGCGATGCCCACATCGGCCTGGGCCAGGGCGGGTGCGTCGTTGACACCGTCGCCCGTGAACGCCACGGCCCGGCCCTGCTGCTGCAGGAGCGCCACCTTCTCGGCCTTGTGCTCCGGGCGGACCCCGGCGAAGACCTGGTCGATGCCCAGCTCCGCGGCGACCGCGCGGGCGACCGGCTCGGCGTCGCCGGTGATCATCACGACGTCGATGCCGAGGGCGTGCAGCGCGTCGACCGCCTGCCGGGACTCCGGCCGGATCTCATCGGCCAGCGCCAGAGCGCCGGCGGCCTGCCCGTCGACGAGCACGTGCAGCACCGTCGCCCCGGCCTCGGCCCATGGCGCGGTGTCCGGCAGCGGCGCCAGGCCGTGCTCGGTGAGCAGGTTCGGGCCGCCGACGGCGACGGTGTGCCCGCCGACGACGGCGGTCACCCCGACGGCGGCCGACGCGCGGAACTCGGTGGCCGGGGAGACCGGCAGGTTCCGCTGCCGGGCGGCGGTGACGATCGCCCGGGCCAACGGGTGCTCGCTGTCGGCCTCGGCGGCGGCGGCCAGGGCCAGCACCTCGTCCTCGGTGCGGCCGACGCCGACCACGTGGTTGACCGCCGGCTCGCCGCGGGTGAGCGTCCCTGTCTTATCGAACAGGACTGTGTCCACGGTGCGCATCCGCTCCATCGCGCCGCGGTCCTTGACCAGCACCCCGCCGCGGGCGGCCCGCTCGGTGGAGATCGACACGACCAGCGGGATGGCCAGGCCGAGCGCGTGGGGGCACGCGATCACCAGGACGGTCACCACCCGGGTCAGCGCGGACTCCGGCGTGCCGTAGACGGTCCAGACGACGGCGGTGACGATCGCAGCGGCGACGGCGAACCAGAACAGCCAGCCGGCGGCCCGGTCGGCCAGCAGTTGCGCGCGGGTGGTGGAGGACTGCGCCTCGGCGACCAGCCGCTGGATGCCGGCCAGTGCGGTGTCCTCGCCGACCGCGGCCACCCGTACCCGGATCGCGGTGTCGGTGGCGACCGTGCCGGCCACGACGGGATCGCCGACGCCGCGGCGGACGGGCTTGGACTCGCCGGTGATCATCGACTCGTCGACGTCGGCGGTGCCGTCGACGACCTGCCCGTCGGCGGGCACCCGCCCGCCGGGGCGGACGATGACCACGTCGCCGACGACCAGCTGCGCCGGCGGCACGGTGACCACCTGGTCGCCGACGACCTTCTGCGCCTCGTCGGGCAGCAGCGCCGCGAGGGAGTCCAGCGCGGAGGAGGTCTGCGCCAGCGAGCGCATCTCCAGCCAGTGCCCGAGCAGCATGATCACGATCAGCAGCGCCAGCTCCCACCAGAAGTCCACGTCGTGGGCGAGCACGCCGACGGTGGAGCCCCAGGAGGCGACGAAAGCGACGGTGATGGCCATGCCGATGAGCAGCATCATCCCGGGCTTGCGGGCCCGGATCTCGCCGATCGCACCGGTGAGGAACGGCCGGCCGCCCCAGACGTAAATGACCGTGCCCAGCACCGGGGACACCCACTCCAGGCCGGGGACGTCGGGCAGCGTGTAGCCGACGATGTCGGCGAACATGTCGCTGAGCAGGACCGTCGGCACCGCCAGCGCCAGCATCAGCCAGAACAGCCGGCGGAACATCGCCACGTGGTCGCCGCCGTGCCCCGCGTGCCCGCCGTGCTGCCCATGGCCGGCGTGGTCGCTGTGGGAGGACGCCGCGCCCTCGAGGTCCGAGGCAGCGGCGGCCAACGGGCCCTCGACATCCGGGGCGCGGTCGCCGACGACGACCGGCAGTCCCTGCCCGTGCGTCGGCCCGTCGCCAACGTCGTGGCCGGGGTCGTGACCCGGCCCTGCCGTGTCCGGCCGTCCGGCTGGACGGATCGGGCGGTCCATCGGATCTCGCATGACGATCTCCTCTGCCTGCATCTCTCCCGGCCGCTGCCCTCACCACGCGAGGAACGGTGTGGCGGTACGGAGGCTCCGACGTCGCCGAACTTATACCCCCATGGGGTATAGCGCCAGGGTCGACCGGCTGGACCGGTCGGGGGCTCTGCCGGGCAGTGCTCACCGATGGCTGCGGCGTGGACGTTCCCGGCCGCGACCGCCTGGCGGCGCACGACGCGGTGGTCCACGGCCGTGAGGACGGGAGCTGGCCCGACAGGCCGTGCCGGGCCGGCAGGGCTCGCGGCCTGCACCCCGGTAGCCACGGCGGCGGGGGGCGCCGGCCGGGTCCGGCCGCCCGCCACCGGCGACAACCAGAGGACGACGCACGCCGCAGCCGGCGCCGGAACGGACGAAGGCCCTGGTCGGCGAACCGACCAGGGCCTCCACCACGTGGGGTGAGTGACGGGGCTCGAACCCGCGACACCCAGGATCACAACCTGGTGCTCTACCAGCTGAGCTACACCCACCGTGCGCCCCCGCGGCACGCGCGCCCCGGGAACCGGAGCAACGATACCCGAGCCGCTCAGCCCTCCGACGCGGCGGGCGGAGCGGTGGCGTCCCCGGCGGCGAGGACGGCGGCGAAGGCCTCGGTGACCTCGCCGGCCGCGGCCTGGGCCCGCGCCGAGGACGGGCCGGAGCCGTCGACGAACAGCGTCTTCCGGTAGTAGGCGAGCTCGCGCACCGACTCGATGATGTCGGCCAGCGCGCGGTGGGCCAGGCCCTTGGGCGGCTGGGCGAAGTAGACCCGGGGGAACCACCGCCGGGCCAGCTCCTTGACCGAGGAGACGTCGACCATCCGGTAGTGCAGGTGGTCGTCGAGCTCGGGCATGTCGCGGGCCAGGAACCCGCGGTCGGTGCCGATCGAGTTGCCGCACAGCGGCGCCGTCCGCCGTTCGGGCACGAAGCGCTTCACGTAGGCCAGCACCTGCTGCTCGGCCTCGGCCACGGTCAGCGTGGAGGCGCGGACGGCCTCGGTCAGCCCCGACTTGGCGTGCATCTCGGTGACGACGTCGACCATCCCGGCGAGCGCGTCGTCGTCGGCGTGGATCACCAGGTCCAGCCCCGGGTCGAGCACGTTCAGGTCGGAGTCGGTGACCAGGACGGCGACCTCGATGAGCTTGTCCGTGCCGAGGTCCAGCCCGGTCATCTCGCAGTCGATCCAGACCAGGTGCCCCGCGCTCTCCGCCACGGACGCGAACCCTACGTCCCGTCCGTCCCGCCCGCCTCGCCCGGCCGCGCCTACCGCATGCGCCGCTCCCGGGCCACTCGGAGGGTCGGATCGTCGGTCCCCCGCCGTTAGGCTCCGCCGTGCCCCCACCCCGATCTGCAGGGAGCACCTCCGTGCCCAGCCCGACGACCGCGCCCGCGGCCCCCGGCTCGCTGTCCGCCGCCACCCGCCGCCCGGTGGCGACGCTGCGGTGGCTGTGGTCGGCCTACACGACCCCGGGCCGCCCGGGCCGGCCGACCGGCGAGCAGGAGCTGCGCTGGATCTACAGCGCGTGGCTGGGCGCCTTCCTGCTCAAGATGCTCGGGTCGTCGTGGGACGTCTCCTGGCACTTCAAGTGGCTGCGCGACGACCTCGCGCCGCCGCACCTGCTCAACTCCGCCGGCACCGCCGTCGTCGTCGCGCTGGTGGTGTTCCACAGCTACACCGGCCACGGCGTGGACCGCCGCGCGCTGCGCCTGATGCAGGCCGGCATCGCGACCTTCCTGGTCGCCGTCCCGATCGACATCGTCAACCACCGCATCAACGGGCTGGACATCACGAGCTGGAGTCCCAGCCATGCCCTGCTCTACATCGGGACGGCGATCATGCTGGCCGGTGCCATCCGCGGCTGGTGGCTGTACGCGGCGCCGGGCCGGGTGCGCGACCTGGTGTCGCTGGGGCTGTGGCTGTTCTTCGTCGAGAACGTCGTCTTCCCCAACCAGCACCAGGAGTACGGCGTCCTGTCGCTGCGCGCCTACGAGGCGGGGAACACCACGGCCGAGCAGCAGCTGCTGGACTTCGCCGCCTCGCAGGGCCAGACCCCGACCATGTTCATGCTGCCGGTGCCCTCCTGGGTGCACCCGGCGTGGTTGCTGTGCGCCGGCCTGCTCTCCCTGGTCGCCGCGCGCAAGGTGGTGGGCCTGCGGTTCACCGCCACGACCATCGTCGGCACCTACCTCGCCTACCGCGCGGTCATGTGGCTGGCGCTGGTCGGGATGGGCTTCCCCGCCTCGGTGCTGCCGCTGGTGCTGCTGGTCGGCGCCGTGTGCGTCGACCTGGCGGTCACCCACCGGCTGCCGGGCTGGAGCGCCGGGCCGGTCACCGCGGTGGCGGTCTACGGGGCCGGGTGGCTGCAGGACGCCGCCGGCCTGCTGCCGCCGTGGAACTGGTCCTGGGAGTCGGTCACGCTGGTGGTCGCCTCCTTCACGGCGCTGTGGAGCGCGCTGGACGTCGTCACCCGCAGCGCCTGGTTCGCGGGGTGGCGGCGACCGGTCGAGCCGGCCGGCACGGACAGCGAGTCGGCCGTTCCGGTGAGCGGCGCGTCGCTGCGCTGAGTACCGGACCGGCCCGTCACGTGACGTAGCGTCGGTCCGACCCCGCCGGGCGGCCGAGCCCCCCGTGCCCGCGGCGCCCGGAAGCGGCGCCCCGAATCCGAACCGCCCCGGAGGACGACGACGTGCTGGCCCTCACCCCCGAGCCGCTGCAGACGGCGGGGGAGCGTGCCCTGTTCGCCGAGCTGACCCGCTGGGACACCGGCGGGGCCGTCCGCTCGGCGGTCGTGGCGTCCCTGCCCCTGGTCGACGGGCCGATGGACCGCCGCATCTCCGACGCGGTGCTGTTCGTCCCCGAGGGTCTGGCCGTGGTCCGGATCGCCGAGGTCCCCAAGCAGCACGGCGTCGTGACGGCGGTGCCCGAGGGAGCCTGGAGCATCGCGCCCGACGCCCGGCCCGGCGAGGTGCTGCAGATCGCCGGCGGCGGCTCCTCGCCGCTGGACGGGTTGATGCGCGCGGGCATGGAGGCCGCCGTCCGGCTCCGGTCCGCCGGCCTCGAACCGGGCCGCATCGCCCGGCTGACCGTGCTCGTCGGCGACCTCACCGGGCTGGTCCCGGCCGACGGCGACCTGGGCGAGGGCGACCAGGTCGCGCTCCTGGAGCCGCGGTCGCTGCTGCTGGGTGTGGCCCGGGCGGCCCGCTACGCCGGCGTCGGCAACCCCCGCCTCTGGACGACCGCCGACGTGCGCGCGGCCCTGGAGGTCCTCGGCGTCCCCGGCCGCGGCCCGTCGGTCGAGGAGCTCAACGGCGAGGGTTTCCCCTACTCGCCGTACGTCCTGCGCAAGCGGGAACTGCTCACCCCGGCGGCGATGAACGCGGCCTCCGTCGCGCCGCCCGCGCCACCGGCCCTGCCCGCGGCTCCGGCGGTCGTGCCGGTCGCCGCCGTCCCGGTCGCGGCCGTCCCGGTCGCGGCCGTCCCGGTCGCCACGGCCGCTCCGGTCCCCGCCGCGCCGGTCACCGGCGGCTTCGTGGCGCCCACGCCCGGCGGGCCCCGGGTCGATCCGGCCGCGGCGGCCGCGGTCGCGGTGGCCGCCATCCGCGCGGACGAGGCCGCCGCGGCACACCGGGCGGCGGCGTACGCACCCGGCCCGGTGACCGGACAGGCCCCGCCGGCCGCCGAGCCCGCGGAGCACCCGACCACCGACGAGACCGGCGGCATCGGCGGGCTGTTCGCCGGAGCCGAGCACACCGATTCCAGTGCCCGGTCCGCGCCGGCTGCCCAGCCGGCGACGCTGGTCGGCCCGACCGTGACCGCACCGCACCGCGGGACGCCGCTGCTGGACCGGCCGCAGAGCGAGTGGCCGGCCGGGCCGGGCGCCGCGGTGGAGCACCCGCCGGCGGCGCGGCCGCCCGGGACGCCGCGGGTGGTGGCGCGCCGCCGGCCCGACCGCACCCGGCGGCTGGCCCTGCTCGGCGGCGGGGCGGCGCTGGTGGTGCTGCTCGTCGTGCTGGGCCTGGTCGTCGTCCTGGGCGGCGGCGGCGAGGACGCCGGCGACGAGCAGGCCGACACCACGCCGCTCCCGTCGAGCGCGGCCCCCGGCGACGACGCCGGTCCCGCCGTCGGCGCGCAGGCCACCCTGGACGGCATCCCCTTCACGCTGGAGCACCTGCAGGCCGACGACGGCTGCGCCGACCACGCCTACGGGTCGGTGGCCGACTTCTTCGCGCGCACCGACTGCGCCGGGATGACGCGGGCGCTGTGGTCCACACAGGTCGACGGCCGCGACGTCGTCGTCTCCATCGCGGTCGTGGACATGGGGCAGGAGGGCCTGGCCGACGCGCTGCGGGCGCTGGCCGACACCAGCGGGAGCGGCAACGTCAACGACCTGCTCCTCGAGGGCGTGGGCTATCCCGGCGGGCCCGACGGGTTCACGCGCTCGCGCCAGTACGCCAGCGCCGTCGGGGGCACCACCGTGCGGATCGTGGAGACCGACTGGGTGGAGGCGGAGGGCTCCGCGCCGGACCTGGACCGCGTCGCCGCCACCGCGCTGGCCTTGGAGATGCCCGACCCGACCCCCTGAGGCACAGGAAGCTCTACGCACGTCCGGGACGCCAGGACGTGCGTAGTGCTTCCTGTGCCGGGGACGTCGCGGCGGCCTCGGCCATCGCGGTGAGCAGCGCGGCCATCGCGGGCCGGCGCACCCGCCCGCCGCTGTGCGGGGTGGAGTTCACCAGCCCGAACACCGCGTGTGCCCGCGCCCGGCACGCCTCGGCGCCGGCGTCCGGGTGGAGGGCGGCCAGCACGCCGACCCACACCTCGACGTAGCGGCGCTGCAGCCGGCGGACCTCGTGCGCGTCGGCCGCGGGCAGGTTCGGCAGGTCGCGGTCCTGCACCGTGATGAGCGCAGGGTTGTCCAGCGCGAAGTCCACCTGGAAGGCGATCAGCGCCCGCAGTTGCGCCAGCGGGTCGGGCCCGGCCGCGGCGACCTCCGCCGTGCCGCCGGCCAGCAGCCGCTCGCTGATCCGCAGCAGCATCTCGGCCAGCATCGCGTCCTTGCTGGCGAAGTGGCGGTAGATCGCCGGGCCGGTCACGCCGACCGCGGCCCCGACGTCGTCCACGCCGACGGCGCGCGAGCCGCGCTCGGCGAACAGCTGGGCGGCCGCCCGCAGGATCTGCTCCCGGCGCGAGGGCCGGGTGGCGTCGCCGTGCAGCGCGGTGTCGGCCTGCGTGTCGGACCCCGTCACGGCGCAGATGTTAACCGCCGTTGACCCCTGCGGTGAACCGTCGTTAACATCGCGGCCGTGGACGCCCCCGTGCTGAGCCGCACCGCACCGCCCGATCCCGAGGCCGCCTCCCGCTTCGCTGCGGCGCACCGCGCGCTCGCCGAGGACCTGCGGGCGCAGCTCGCGCGCGCCGCCGGGGGCGGCGGTGAGCGGGCGCGGGCCCGGCACGTCGAGCGCGGGAAGCTGCTGCCGAGGGAGCGGGTCGACGCCCTGCTCGACCCGGGCAGCCCGTTCCTGGAGCTGTCGCCGCTGGCCGCGCACGGCATGTACGACGGCGACGCGCCCGGGGCCGGCATCGTCACCGGCATCGGGCGGGTGGCCGGCCGCGAGTGCGTGGTGGTGGCCAACGACGCCACCGTCAAGGGCGGCACCTACTACCCGATGACGGTGAAGAAGCACCTGCGTGCACAGGAGGTGGCGCTGCACAACCGGCTGCCCTGCCTGTACCTCGTCGACTCCGGCGGGGCGTTCCTGCCGCTGCAGGACGAGGTGTTCCCCGACCGGGAGCACTTCGGCCGGATCTTCTACAACCAGGCGACGATGTCGAAGGCCGGCATCCCGCAGCTGGCCGCCGTCCTCGGGTCGTGCACCGCCGGCGGCGCGTACGTGCCGGCGATGAGCGACGAGGCGGTGATCGTCCGCGAGCAGGGCACGATCTTCCTCGGCGGGCCGCCACTGGTGAAGGCGGCGACCGGCGAGGTCGTCACCGCCGAGGAGCTGGGCGGCGGCGACCTGCACTCCCGGGTCAGCGGGGTGACCGACCACCTGGCCGAGGACGACGCGCACGCCCTGCAGCTGCTGCGCCAGATCGTCGGCACCCTGGGCCCGCGCGCGCCGCGGCCGTGGGACGTCGAGCCGGTCTGCGAGCCGGTGCACCCGCCGGAGTCGCTGTACGAGGTGGTGCCGCCGGACCCGCGCACCCCCTACGACGTGCGCGAGGTGATCGCCCGGCTGGTCGACGGCAGCCGCTTCGCCGAGTTCAAGCCGCTGTACGGGCCCACGCTGGTCACCGGCTTCGCCCGGCTGCACGGGCACCCGGTCGGGATCGTCGCCAACAACGGCGTCCTGTTCGGCGAGTCGGCGCTCAAGGGCGCGCACTTCATCGAGCTGTGCGACCGCCGGTCGATCCCGCTGCTGTTCCTGCAGAACATCACCGGGTTCATGGTCGGCCGCGACTACGAGGCCGCCGGCATCGCCAAGCACGGCGCGAAGATGGTCACCGCCGTGGCCTGCGCCCGGGTGCCGAAGCTGACCGTGGTGATCGGCGGGTCGTTCGGGGCCGGGAACTACTCGATGTGCGGCCGGGCCTACTCGCCCCGGTTCCTGTTCACCTGGCCCAACGCCCGCATCTCGGTCATGGGCGGCGAGCAGGCGGCCTCGGTGCTGGCCACCGTGCGCCGGGAGGGCCTCGAGGCCCGCGGCGAGGAGTGGCCGGCCGAGGCGGAGGAGGCGTTCACGGCGCCGATCCGGGAGCAGTACGAGACCCAGGGGCACCCCTACTACGCCACCGCCCGGCTGTGGGACGACGGCGTCATCGACCCATCGCAGACCCGCACCGTGCTCGGACTGGCCCTGTCGGCGTGCGCGAACGCGCCCCTGGAGGAGGTCGGCTATGGCGTCTTCCGCATGTGACCGCCGCTCGTCCCGCCGAAGTGGCCACTTCGGCGGGTGGTGCCGCCGGCCGATCCGCCGGAGTGGCCACTTCGGCGGGAAGGGGTGAGCGCGGTGTTCCAGACCGTCCTCGTGGCCAACCGGGGCGAGATCGCCGTCCGGGTGATCCGCACGCTGCGCGCGATGGGCATCCGCTCGGTCGCCGTGCACAGCGACGCCGACGCCGGGGCGCTGCACACCCGGGTCGCCGACGTCGCCGTCCGGCTCGGCCCCGCCCCGGCCGCGGAGAGCTACCTGTCGATCGAGCGGGTGCTCGACGCCGCCCGCCGCACCGGCGCGCAGGCGGTCCACCCCGGCTACGGGTTCCTGTCCGAGAACGTCGAGTTCGCGCGGGCCTGCGCCGCGGCGGGGCTGGTGTTCATCGGCCCGCCGGTCGACGCGATCGAGGCGATGGCCGACAAGATCCGGGCCAAGCAGACCGTCGTGGCCGCCGGCGTGCCGGTGGTGCCCGGCCGCACGGAGCCCGGGATGGACGACGACGCGGTCGCCGCGGCCGCGGTCGAGATCGGCTTCCCGGTGCTGCTCAAGCCCTCGGCCGGCGGCGGCGGCAAGGGCATGCGGGTGGTCCGCGGCGAGGCCGAGCTGGCCGAGCAGATCTCCGCCGCCCGCCGCGAGGCCCGGGGCTCGTTCGGCGACGACACCCTGCTGGTGGAGCGCTACGTCGGCGCCGCCCGGCACGTCGAGGTGCAGGTGCTCGGCGACACCCACGGCACCGTCGTCCACCTCGGCGAGCGCGAGTGCAGCCTGCAGCGCCGGCACCAGAAGGTGATCGAGGAGGCGCCGTCGCCGCTGCTGTCCCCGGCCCGGCGCGCGAGCATGGGCGCGGCGGCGGTCGAGGCCGCCCGGGCCGTCGGCTACACGGGGGCGGGCACCGTCGAGTTCATCGTGGACGCCGAGTGCCCGGACGACTTCTTCTTCCTCGAGATGAACACCCGGCTGCAGGTCGAGCACCCGGTCACCGAGGCCGTCACCGGGCTGGACCTGGTCGAGCTGCAGGTGCGGGTGGCCGCCGGGGAACCGCTGCCCTTCGACCAGGACGGCGTCCGCTTGACCGGGCACGCCATCGAGGCGCGGGTCTACGCCGAGGACCCGGCGCGCGGCTTCCTGCCGCAGAGCGGCACCGTGCTGGGGCTGCGCGAGCCGGCCGGCCCCGGGGTGCGGGTGGACGGGTCGCTCGTGCCGGGCTCGGTCGTCGGCACCGACTACGACCCGATGCTGGCGAAGGTCGTCGCCTGGGGCCCGGACCGGGAGACCGCCCGCACGCGGCTGCTCGCGGCGCTGGAGGGCACCCAGGTGCTCGGCGTCCCCACCAACACCGCCTTCTTGCGCGCGCTGCTCGCCGACCCCGACGTCGCCGCGGGCCGGCTCGACACCGGGCTGATCGAGCGGCGCGGCGCGGCGCTGACCGACGGCGGGGAGCCGCCGGCCGGGGTGCACGCCGCGGCCGCGCTGGCCCTGCAGCTGGAGGCCGAGCCGCGCGGTGCCGTCGTCGACCCCTGGGAGGTGCCCGGCGGCTGGCGGCTGGGGGAGCCCGCCTGGACCCCGCGCCGGCTGCAGGCGACCGGGGGCGAGCCGGTCGAGGTGCGCGTGCGCGGTCGCGCGGCGGACGCGGAGGTCCGCGTCGGGGACGCCGATCCGGTGCGCGCCTCCGCCGCGCGCGACGGGGACGAGCTCACCGTCGGCCTGGACGGGACCACGACCCGCTGGCTGGTCGCGCACGACGGCGGCACGGTGTGGCTCGCCCGCGGCGGGCACACCGTGGCACTGCGGGAGCACGAGCGGCTGCACGCGGCCGTCGAGGGCGGCGGCGGGGGTGGGGTGGTGACGGCCCCGATGCCCGGCACGGTGACCGTCGTCCGCGCCGCGGTCGGGGACGTGGTCGAGGCCGGGACCCCGCTGCTGGTGGTCGAGGCGATGAAGATGGAGCACGTGCTGACCGCCCCGATCGCGGGGACGGTCACCGAGCTCCCGGTGACGGCGGGCCGACCGGTCCGGCTGGACGAGCGGGTGGCCGTGGTGGTGCCGGAGACCCCGGCCACCGCCTCGGCGCCCACCGAGGGGGAGTGAGATCGGTGCTGGACTACCGGCTCGACGAGGAGACCGAGGCGCTGCGGACGACCGTCCGGGAGTTCGCCCGGGACGTGGTCGCCCCGCAGATCGGGGAGTTCTACGAGCGCGACCAGTTCCCCACCGCCATCGTGCGGCAGATGGGCGAGCTCGGGCTGTTCGGCCTGCCCTTCCCCGAGGAGTACGGCGGGGGTGGCGGCACCTACTTCGACCTGTGCGTGGCGTTGGAGGAGCTCGCGCGCGTCGACAGCTCGGTCGCGATCACGCTGGAGGCCGGGGTCTCCCTCGGCGCGATGCCGATCCACCGGTTCGGCACCGAGGAGCAGAAGCGGGCCTGGCTGCCCCGGCTGTGCTCGGGGGAGGCGCTGGCCGCCTTCGGGCTGACCGAGGCCGGCGGCGGGTCGGACGCCGGCGCCACGCGCACCACCGCCCGCCTCGACGGCGACGAGTGGGTGGTGAACGGCAGCAAGTCGTTCATCACCAACTCCGGCACCGAGCTGACCGAGCTGGTCACCGTGACCGCGGTGACCGGCACCCGCCCCGACGGCGGCAAGGAGATCTCGGCGATCGCGATCCCGTCGGGCACTCCCGGGTTCGTCGTCGGCAAGCGGTACTCCAAGGTCGGCTGGAACGCGTCCGACACCCGCGAGCTGTCCTTCACCGACGTCCGCGTGCCGGCCGGGAACCTGGTGGGGGAGCGGGGCCGCGGCTACGCGCAGTTCCTGTCGATCCTCGACGAGGGCCGGATCGCCATCTCCGCGCTGTCGGTGGGGCTCGCCCAGGGGTGCGTCGACGAGTCGGTGAAGTACGCGGGCGAGCGCGAGGCGTTCGGCCGGCCGATCGGGGCCAACCAGGCCATCCAGTTCATGATCGCCGACATGGAGGTGCGGGCCTCCACCGCGCGGCTGGCCTACTACCGGGCGGCGGAGAAGATGCTGCGCGGCGAGCCGTTCAAGCGCGAGGCGTCGGTCGCCAAGCTCTACAGCTCCGAGGTCGCGATGGAGAACGCCCGCTACGCCGCCCAGGTGCACGGCGGCTACGGGTTCATGAACGAGTTCCCGGTCGGCCGCTTCTACCGCGACGCCAAGATCCTCGAGATCGGCGAGGGCACCAGCGAGGTGCAGCGGATGCTCATCGCCCGCGACCTCGGCGTCGGCTGAGTGCGGAGGTGATCCGGTGGGGGGTGGCGCCCCGGTACCCGCCCCGGGTTACGGCCGGGCGGGGCGCGCGGGCCCCGCCCCCGGGGGGGGGGGGGGGGGGGGGGGGGGCGCCCGGCGGGGGCCCGCCCCCCCCCCCCCCCCCCTCCGCGGATACCGGACGGTCACGTTCGACTGCTGTGACTGCCGGGGGACCCGAGGCGTCCGCCGAGGTGGGGACGGCGTGTCCGGCCGTCCGCGGCCCTCCCGGCGGCCGTCCCTGGGGAGGCTGCCGCCGGCTCCCGCCGACGGTCGACGGGAGACCTCCCGAGGAGTTCCCCCATGCCGGCGCCCACGAGCACCGCACCCCGCGTCCCCCGCCTGCTGCAGCGGAGGACGGCCCGCGGCTCGGCCCTCGGGATGGGTCTGCTGGTGGCCTCCGGCGTGACGGCGCCCGCCGCGCTCGCCGACGAGGCCCCGGCGACCGGGAACGCCGTCCTGCACGTCCCCGACGCCGTCGACCAGGTGACGCCCGGCGAGGCGCTCGAGCGCTGGGTCCCGACCGAGCTCTCGGCCGAGGACCTGGTGGCGGACTTCGGGGTCGGCAAGACCCTGGGCGGCGACCCGCTGACCGTCTCCGTCGTCCCCGCCGGGACGGCCCCCGCCGACCTGGACCTGAGCGGTGCGCTCGTCGCCTTCCGCGACGTCGCCGCGGAGGGCGGGGACGACCTCGCCGCCGTCTGCGTGACCGACCCGACCGGCCGGTGCACCGTGACCACGGCCGAGGCGGGCGAGGTCTCCGAGGTCCCCGAGGGCACGTCGCAGGTCGCCCTCCCCGACGGCACCTACGTCATCGAGCAGGTCACGACCGTGCCGGGGCTCGCGCCCGCCGGCGGCGTCCTCGGCACGTTCACCATGGACGGCGACTTCTTCTGCATCTTCCGCGGTTGCCCGCCGCCCCAGCACTTCGTCATCGCGAACGACTCGCTGTTCTCCACGGCCGTCGTCACCACGGTCGTCGACGAGGGGACCGGGGACCCGCTCGCCGGCGCGGCGTACACCCTGAACGGGCCGGACTACCGCCACCGGCCGGACTCGGTGACGACCGACGACTGCCAGGCCGGCGAGCCGGCCGACGGCGGGGAGGACGGCGAGGGCCCCCTGGAGCTGCCGCCGTTCGAGCTCCCCCCGGTCCTGCTGCTGCTGGGCGTCGAGACCCCGCCGACGATCGTGGCCCGCGACGGCGGGGAGCAGACGGTCGCCGAGCCCGACCCCGCCGCCTCGCTCCCGGCCGCGGACGTCCCGCTGCCGGCGGAGGGCTCCGGGCCCGGCGACGTGGACCCGGAGAGCCTGGCGGTCGCGACCAGCGGCGAGGACGGCGTCCTGACGCACACCGGCTGCCTGCTGCCCGGCACCTGGACGCTCGAGCCGGTGACCGCGCCGGCGGGCTACGAGCCCGCGACGGCCGACGTCGAGCTGGGCAGCCCGTGGGATGCCGGGACCGGGACCTGGGACCGGATCGCCGAGACCACGGTCGAGCTGGCGCTGAGCCCCGCCACCCCGCCGACGAGCACCCCGCCGACGAGCACCCCGCCGACGAGCACCCCGCCGACCACGGGCACCGGCACGACCCCGCCGACCACCGTGCCGCCGACCGCCGTGGCGCCGGCCCCGCCCTCGTCGGCCCCGGCCCCCGCCCCTGCGCCCGCCGGCACCGGCGGGACCGGCTCCGGCACCGGCACCGGCACCGGCACCGGCACCGGCACCGGCACGGGCACCGGCACCGGCACCGGCACCGGCACCGGCGTGGCGCGGCCGGTGACCGGTGGGGCCGGTGCTCCCGCCGCCGCACCCGTCGCCGAGCCGACCGCGGCGCCGAGCTCCGCGGCCGCCCCGGCGCCGTCCACGGCGTCGACCGGTCCCACCTCCGCGCGACCGACGGCGATCGCCGCCCCGGCCCTCGAGGCGGGACCGGACCTGGAGCCGCAGAGCAGCACGAACTACCTGCAGGTCGGGCTGGTCGGCTTCGGCGTCCTGTTCACCGCGCTGGTGTTCTTCCTGGTCCTGCTGCTGCGCCGCCGGTCCCGCGAGCAGCGTGGCTGACGGCCCGCTGACCGGCTGGTGGGCCCGGTTCCCCGTCGAGGAGGAGCCGGGCCTGCCGCCGCGGCGGTGGTGGGTCGCCTCGCTGGGGGACGGGTTCCCGGCCGGCAGCGTCGTCGACCACCCGCCGGGTCCCCGACCGGCCGGCTGGGTGCTCGCGGTGCAGGCCGGCGCCGACGGGGGCCGGGTGCACGCGGCCGAGGCGGCGCTGCCCGGCGTCCCGCTGCTCTGGTACGTCGAGCTCCCCGAGCCCACCGCCGCACTCCCGGCGACCACCCTGGTCGCCTTCTCGGACCACCGCTTCCCGGAGGGGACCGTGCTGACGGCCGCCGAGGCCCGGGCCGCCGGGGTCGGCGGCGGGCAGCAGGTCGCCGCGCTGCGCTGGTGGACAGGCAGCGGGCTGGCCCACCAGGTGTACGTCGCGCCCCGGCACCGCCGGCGGGGACTGGCGCTGAAGCTGGGCATGGTGGCGTACGGCGTACAGCGGGTGCGGGGGCTGCCGGTGCTGCACGGTGACGGCCGGCGCACCGACGACGGCGAGGCGTGGGCCGGTGGCCTGCCGGCCTGGGCCGCCTGGCGGCTGGCGCCGCGCACCCACGCGTTGCCCTCGATGACCCCGGCCTGACCGGAGGAGTTGGGGGGGGGGGCCGGCGCCCGGCCCGCCCCCGGCCCCCCGCGGGTGGGGGGCGGGGGGGGGGGGC